>NZ_JAUBOX010000004.1:48773-184064 GCF_036700445.1 Microcoleus sp. T3_B1 | reverse complement strand
AAGCAAGCGCTCTACCAATTGAGCTATGACCCCGCGTAAAAGATTCACCTGTGGAGTAAATCTAAAATCGAAAATCTAAAATCGACTTCAGACACCGAAAGTGGAGTCAAGGAGAATCGAACTCCTGGCCTCTTGCGTGCAAAGCAAGCGCTCTACCAATTGAGCTATGACCCCGCGTAAAAGATTCACCTGTGGAGTAAATCTAAAATCGAAAATCTCAAATCTAAAATCGAATGACCCCGCGTAAAAGATTCACCTGTGGAGTAAATCTAAAATCGAAAATCTCAAATCTAAAATTGGTGTGGTGGATCGCGATCGGATTTGAACCGATATCTTTCTAACAGCCAGTTAGATGCTTTACCAATTAAGCTACGAACCCCAGACAGCAGGAGCGGTAGGACTTGAACCCACAACATTCGAGGTAGAAGCTCGACACTCTATCCAGTTGAGTTACACTCCCATGTTTTTTGTTAATGTGCGATTCCCTACGGGATAGCTGCGCTTCACGCACTTTCCGTGCAAGTTATCAGAGCATTGCGTTTTCTCAGTTACTAGAGGGACTCCGCCGATGAGTTGCTACACACTCTTTAAAGGATGGCTACCTTTAAGCCAACCTGCCGGGTTCAATGCACTCCTCGTTCTCAAACGCCCGCTGATTTTGACAGCGGTACCTTTCCTCTCGTACTAAAGTATGTAGGCTCCAAAGATTGGGACACGCAAAGGGCGTTAGCGAAGCCCTCGAAGAGGATCGCTCTTAATATAAAAAATTATCCATTCAATGGAATCAACCTCCTTAAATTAAATAAAAAACAACGAGAGTGGTAGGACTCGAACCCACAACATCCGCGTCCGAAGCGCGGCGCTCTATCCATTGAGCTACACTCCCATAAACCGATTTTAGATTTTAGATTTTAGATTTTGGATTGAAGAAAACCTCTGGCGATTTTAGATTTCGGATTGAAGAAAACCTCGTTTTAGCCAAGCGGATAACGGGACTCGAACCCGTATCGCGAGTTTGGAAGACTCAGATGCTACCGTTGCACCATATCCGCACTTCAATTAGTTTTACCGATTGTATCTCTTTAACCTCAACATACAGCCTTTACAAAATTGTCAAGTAAGTTTGCGTTGGACTGATGGGTAAAGTTACTAATCGCTGATTTTTTAAATCTAATTCAATTCCCAGGGCTTCTAGAGGAATCACGCCTAATAAAGGATTCATACCTCCGGGCAATTCCAAACACTCAAACGTGCCTTCGCGTCCTACTAAAGAAATTTTAGCATCCTGAAAAATTCTGGCTTTACCAATGCCATTAGCAGTCTCTACATCCACTTCTTTGAGCAATTCTAAACCGAGTTGTGCAATGATACTTGCAGGCAAACACAATGTTGTTGCACCTGTATCAACTAGCACATTATTTAGAGTGACTGAACGGATTTGGTCGGAAGGCATAAATCCTCTGGCTGCGACATTTTGATCGGCGCGGTTAGTCACGGTGAGTGTGGTAATAATTTTTCCCATTGAGGTGTTGTCAGTTGCTAGCATAGTTTAACCTTGAACTACTCAACCTCAATTATGACAATTTTTTGGAAAAATTAGTACGATCGCCCTTAGCTATTTGCTAAACTAGCGCTCGGAGATAAAACACATGAAACTTATACTTACAGCACCCAATACCGAACTATTTGCGGCATTCCAAGAACATTTTTTCTACTTACCCAATCTCGAAATTACCAACAAATGTTTCGAGGATTTAACCGAGTATGACTGTTTGGTGAGTCCCGCTAATTCATTTGGCATGATGGATGGCGGTATCGACGCAGCTATCGTTGGTTTTTTCGGTCATTCTCTGATGGTTAGGGTGCAGCAGCATATCTTGGAAGACTATTTAGGCGAACAACCCGTTGGCACGTCATTCATCATCGAAACTCACCATCCCAAACATCCTTTTCTCGCTCATACTCCCACCATGCGCGTACCTATGTCTGTTGTGGGTACAGACGTTCCGTATGTGGCAATGTGGGCAATGCTATTAACAATTCGGCGCTACAATCGACACGCAAAACGTAAAATTGAGAGTGTCGTTTGTCCGGGTTTAGGAACGGGGATAGGCAGAGTTCCTTATCGCGAAGCCGCGCGGCAAATGGCACTGGCTTACGACTATTTTGTTTATCCCACGCCGTATGTAAACTGTTTTGTTGCGGCCGAACGACAACTGCAAATTTGGGAAGGTGGCGATCGCAATTCTGGCTAAATAGCGATCGTATTTTCCCAAGCAGGTGACAGGAGTTGAACCTGCAAGAAAGCTTTACAAGAGCCTCATGTTGCCAATTACATCACACCTGCATTTTTGGTGGCGGGGGCAGGAGTTGAACCTGCTATTAAGAGGCTTATGAGACCTCCAAGCCTACCCAGGCTACTTCACCCGCGATGTCACCAAATACCCCTGACTGGCATCGAACCAGCACTAACTAGATCCTAAATCTAGCGCCTCTACCGATTGGGCTACAGGGGCAAAACCGATTTGAGATTTGAGATTTGAGATTGAATAAAACCTCATACCCCTGACAGGCCTCGAACCTGCAAAAAACACTCGTTCTGAGCGAGTGATGTTTTCCAATTACATCACAGGGGTAAAGTCGGGATGGTTGGATTTGAACCAACGACTCCATGCTCCCAAAGCATGGCTTCTGGCCGCTGAATTACATCCCGTTCATGCTCCTCGTGAGACTCGAACTCACACTCAAAATAAAACAGATTTTAAGTCTGCCGCGTCTGCCAATTCCGCCACAGGAGCAACTAGAAACTTAGTTAAAAATTTGGTACTCCTAGTGAGATTTGAACTCACACAACACAATTTTTGAAATTGCGGCCTCTACCAATTGGGCTACAGGAGTGTAATTGATCTGCTTTGGTAATAGCAGAACTGGGAAGGCAGGGATCGAACCTGCATTTTGCCGCTTTCAAAGAGCGGTGCCATACCGATTAGGCGACTTCCCAATAATTGGGTACCGGGGTAGGCTTTGAACCTACAGACAGAAACTCCTATTTCAGAGATAGGCGGCTTTACTAATTTGTCTACCAGGCAATTTAAAAAATGGCTGCCCCAGTAGGACTCGAACCTACAACCTAGCGGTTAACAACCGCTTGCTCTACCATTGAGCTATAAGGCAACGCAATCCCCCAAGTCAGTATCGAACTGACGACCTCTTGTTCTTCACACAAGCGCTCTACCAACTGAGCTATCGGGGGAAAACGGAGAAGGAGGGATTTGAACCCTCGACGGCTGTTAAACCGCTCTTTCTTAGCAGGAAAGCGCCTTAAGCCTCTCGGCCACCTCTCCACAGCGAGAACGGAGGGATTTGAACCCTCAATCTTCAGTTTTATTAACTGAGATGTTATCCGGCTACACCACGTTCTCAAAATTGCAACTGCGGATTAAATGCAGTTACAAATGGGTCGGGCTGGAATTGAACCAGCAACGCTTTAAGCTACTGTTTTACAGACAGCTACCCACGCCAATAGGAGGGCCGACCCAAGATAGGATTTTTGGTAGGTCGCCGAGGAATTGAACCTCGATCCATCCGCTTAAAAGGCGGCTGCAAAACCATTCTGCCAACGACCCACGAGAAGTGCTGACGGGAGTTGAACCCGCAATCACTTGGGTGAAAACCAAGCGGCTTAAACCATTTGCCTACAGCACTATAAATTGGCACAGGAACTGAGATTTGAACTCAGAATGCTGGTTTTGGAGACCAGAGTGTTGCCAGTTACACCATCCCTGCTTTTGGTGGCAGCGGCGGGATTTGCACCCGCATTGACCAAGGTATGAACTTGGCGCTTTACTATTAAGCTACGCTGCAATGTCACTTTCGCTTCGTTCCTTTTCAAAGTTAAAAATTTCAATTAAAAGACTGTTAGTTTAATCTTTTAATTTCTAATTTTTAATTCCTGATTGGGAACAGAGGTTAGGGCGGGATTTGAACCCGCGAAAATCGGTTTTGCAGACCGACGCTTTGAGCCACTCAGCCACCTAACCTGGGAGTCCCGACGAGGTTTGCACTCGCAATCTTCACGCCAGAGGGGGAGACGGCTTGACTTTTGCCTACGGGACTTTGACCCCCGCCGAAAAACGGATACTTGCTTTCCGACAGGAGGTGTGGATTTTAGACCAAAGTTCCAGAGTCCAGATTCTTCTCCTGTGGAGTAAATCTAAAATCTAAAATCTAAAATCGACTGACGGGAGTAACGAGACTTGAACTCGCAACCTTTCGCTCGACAGGCGAATGCTCTGACCGGTTGAGCTATACCCCCGCGAAAATGAACAATATTCTGTCCTTGAATTACTCAAGTTGGGACGGGGTGGCGGTTGATTTCGCGTACTACAACCCGATCGGGCTATTGTTGCCGGAGTCTACACCGCCGATGTCCACAATTGTGTGACACGATTAACTTCCTATTCAGTTTTCAAGGTTCATATTGCTCCTGGGGTAAGGCTTTGAAGCTCTTTCCCCTTCGCCATACATTTATACTACATTACGTAGTACAAGACTGTCAAGGGGGTAATACAACTTTTTTTTAAATTGGGTTTTTTAAAGGGGTGTCGATCGCTCCAACAAACCCTCTGCGTCCCCCGTAACCCTTATAAATCAAGAGATTATGTGGCTAAACAGATGTTGTGGCGTAAGGTAAATCTGATGCTGAAACTGTACTACACTCCAATGTCTCTGAATTCTCGCCGTCGCGCGAGGTGGCACTTCTGGAAAATGCGATAATCAGCTTTTAAATATCAAATACTACAAATCAAACCTTGTCTGAATTGCCCTTAACTCCCGTGCCCGCAACCACAGAACCCGATCGCCCAAACCTGCATCACTGGCTACACTCCTTGGATACCTGTCCGAGTACCAACAGTTGGGCGATCGCCCGCGCGGCCCAACTCCACCACGGAGATGCTGTATTTACGAAGCGACAAACCAGCGGGCGCGGCCAACACGGGCGCACCTGGCACGCCCCAAGCGGTGTCTTGACTGTTAGTTTTGTCCTAGAAAACCTCAACCCCAATCTGTTGCCGGGACTCAGTTTAGCAGCGGGTTTAGCGGTGATTTACGCGATCGAAGATTTGGTTCCCGACTGTCGCGATATGCTGCGCCTGAAATGGCCAAACGATGTCTGGATCGATCGCCACAAATTAGCCGGAATTCTCTGCGAAGCTACTTCCGGCAATGTTTCTGGTAAAACTCGCGCGGTTGTGGGAATTGGACTCAACCGCTGCGTAGATTTCGCGGCTGCGGGATTGGATGAAAGGGATCTCGGCAATGCGGTAAGCTTGCATTCTATTGCTAGTACAGTACCGGATGAACTGTGTTTGGTCGATCGACTGCGACACTATTTACTCGAACTAGCCGATATGTTTTCTACCACAGACAAGCCAGTCTCCAAGTCCGGTTTAGCGCTACTTTTGCCGGAATTGCGCCGCCGCGATGCGTTGATTGGCTGCCAGGTGGCGATCGAACTTGCGTCGGAAACCATCTGCGGAGAAGCCGCCGGCATTGACGGATGCGGCCGCTTGCTAATATGCTTGGCGGGCGATCGAATACAAGCCTTTACCTCTGGGCGAGTTCGATTAATTTAAGAGTCATTAGTCAGTAGTCATTAGTCATTAGTCAGTAGTCAGTAGTCATTAGTCATATCCTGTCGATTACCCGAAATCAGGTAGGGGCGGGTTCACCAACAATACCTGCCAATAATTGACAATCTCAAAAACCCGCCCGGCCGGGATATTATGGTCAATCGATCGGACATGATATCAGTAGTCAGGAGTCATTAGTCAACAGTCATTAGTCAACAGTCATTAGTCATTAATCATTAGGGAAAATTCCCAATTAACAATGCCCGATGCCCGATGCCCGATGCCCGATGCCCGATGCCCGATGCCCTATGCCCGATGCCCGATGCCCGATGCCCAATTCCCCATTCCCAATTTTAATTGATCACCTCAAATACTACCAATCTGCTCAGCCACAGCGGTTGATTTGCCTCCACACCTTCGGGACGACCCTTAGTAGAAGCAACTTGTATTCTGTTGCCATTTATCCCTTGTCTAACCAAAATATTTTTCACATTTGTCGCCCTTTCCAGTGCCAAGTTTTGATTTTCGGTCGGACTGCTTTTAAAATCGCTGTAGCCAACTATCCTTAAATTCTTCGTGCGATTTTTCTCCATATATTCCTTGACTTTGCTAAGCTTTTGTGCTACATCTTTCGCCTGCAAACTTGCCGAGCCTGCACCGAAATACACGCGAACTGGCATTATTATCTTTGGTGGCGGTGGAGTTCCTATTATCACTGTATTTGTTACAGACTTCACCCCCGGAATTTTCTCAAAAGCTTGAGTTATTTTCTGAGCATCTGGCACTTGGCTCACACTGCCTGCAACGGCGACTTTTCCCTCTGCATAGCGAGCTGAGATATTAATGCTTTCTACTTTATTCAAAAGAGCTGCTGTCCGCTTGACATCGGCTTCGACTAAAACTGGATCGGGAGGTACTTCAACGGCTATAATTTTATTTTCAATTCTTGATTGTGGAGCCACTTGCTGAGCGATTTTTTCCGCTTTCAATCGCAGATTTTGATTCGGCACTCGTCCCGAAATCTGCAATAATTTATCTTTAACATCTGCCACGATACGATAAACCGATAACTCTGGAGCAGATTGTAATGCTAAATTCGTATCTGCTTCTAAGCTCGCTTCAACTCCGCTGCGGTATTGATGAATTCCCCAAGGTAGGCCAATTAAACCTAACGCTGCCAAACCGATCATGGGTAAAATTGGACGTTTACGAGATTTAACTTTTACCTCTGTATCGATTAATTTTTGCAATTTCGAGTTTACTTCGGGTGGCACAGTTGCTGGATCGCCGTTAAATGACTGAAGTTTATCTCCGTATTCTTGAACAATATTGTTGAATATCGATCGCATTTTATACTTAAACCACTGGCGGGTTTCTCCTTGCATCACTACTGCTAGATAACACGAACCCGCCACTTCCAATACGATCGTAGATGTGCCGTATTCTATTGCATCAATTTCTGCAACATTTCCAGACTGAGATATACAATCGTTGACAAAAGCCCGAATAGCAGTCAGCATCCCAGCCACCATGTCTGATTCTAGCTGTTCGCGTTCAGAATGCTGCACTGCTGAAATTACTAAGCCCGATTGTGTTTGAATTAAAAAAACAGCTTTAACACTGAGTGGTGTTGTTTCTTTCATCAGCAATTCTGCTTCAGAAATTCCCTGTATTTTGGCTTTAATTTTGCGGCTAATTCCCTCTGGACTTAAAGCTGATTCGACTTTTTCATTAATCTCCCGCATCATCTCGGCGATGTATTTTAAAATCGTGCTGCCGATGATCGGATAAAGTGCATCCGACATTGCTTCTCGTTTGAGATGAATTTGCTGTTTGATAGCGGTGGCCATTTCCGGCGCGATCGCCATTGCAATTTCATCGGGCGATTCACTCATTCTGTGGCTGATTCCTACAGTCAGAGCCGGCGATATGGCTACTCCCATCGATTGTCGATTTTCTCTGGTTTTGGTATTAATTATTTCATCAATTATCGGACTTATGGTTTCGACAAATGATTGTCTCGACTCATTAATGGTTTGGAGCATCATTTCGGGAAACATGATTTTAATTCGGGCGATTAATTCTTCCCGATCGCCTCCCCATTCCGCATCAGTAATTTTGCGATCTAGTTCCCCTACTTTATCGTTGAGTCTGTAATTATAACTTACAACTTCATCTAACAATGGTAAAATAGATTCGATGACCGACTTTTGTAGTTGAGCGTGATGGCTAACCATCAGCTCGTCAATCAAAGGTTTCAGTAAATCGGTAAACAAGTCTGTGGATTCATAAATTCGGTGTTCGATCGCCACAATTTTTTGTTCGAGCTTCCCGAGTCTTTGATCGATCCTTTTATTCTGAATGATGGCATCGACAGCGGGGGCGATCGCAGATTCTATCTCTAGCTTTGCTTCCCCGATGCTTCGGGACAGCATTTCTACAATCACTGGCATTATTCTTGCCATCAACCCTTCTATCTCGCCTAAAACTTGCTGCTGAACTTCGACAATCTTAGTTTCATTATTTAATATTTGTGCTGCAATACCGCTGTTTTGAATAGCCGTGTTGACACCAGGTGCGATCGCCTCTCTCACCTCTAACTTTGTCTCCTCGATTTTTCGGTTCAGCGACTCAATCATTAACGGCATTAACCTTGCCATTATATCTTCCGGTTGAGTTTTTTGCTGTCGCTGAAGATTATTTAGTCTACTTTCTACGTCGCTCAATTTTCCTTGAACTTCTCTTTGAAGAATTGCTGACTCTATCAAAGGTTGGATCGTCGCTGCTACTTGTAATTTTGATTCATCGATTTTCTGATTCAGCAAATCTGTTATTGCCGGCATTAGCATCGCCATTATCTCTTCTGGCTTCTGAATTGGCGACTGTTGCGTAGCCAGTCGGCGTTCGATGATGCTCAATACTTTTTCTTCTATTTCTACCCAAGCTATTCTTACCTGTACTGAGGGGGCGACAGCTTCTACCACCTCTAATTTTAATTCACTAATTTTGCGGTTCAGTAAATCGCTAACTACTGGTACTAGCTGCTTGATTAAATCTTCCGGTTGCTGCTGGTAACGCTGCTGAATATTTGCAACTCTATCTTCAATTCTTACTACCTGTTCTTCAAGTCCGTTTTGATTGTGAATTACTTGATTGACTCTCGGTGCGATCGCCGAAGCCACCTCTAACTTAGACTCCTCTACCTTACGGTTGAGCAGATCGCCCACCACCGGCATCAGCCGTTGCATTAACTGTTCTGCATTCGGCAGTGGCTGCTGGTTCAAATTAGCAATCTGATTTTCCCAGTCTGCTAATTTTGCCTCCAACTCGATCCGATTAATTTTATTATTGCTCGCGAGTTCGATCGCCTTTTTTAATTCCAACTTCAACCCATCTAATTCTTCTCTCACTAATTCAGGAATTAACGGTTTCAGCAAAATCATCAACTCTTCGGGCTCAGACATCAGCTTCTCAAAATTTTCTAACCTTTGTTCCACGCTCAAAACATTACTGTAAAATTCCGGTAAATCCCTTTCAAATAGCAATTGTTGCAACTGCTTAAACTGCTCTACTGCTTGTTCTAATTCTTCTTCCGACGGTCGAGTTTTTTTAGTTACTTTCCCCGCTATAGATAAATCGGGTTCCTCATTATTGTTTTCTCGTCTTTGAGATGGGATCTCTTCATCGTTAGTTAATACTTCCGGTACAATACTCGGTGATTCGATCCGAAAAGACAATTGTTTGCGCCGATTTTCGTCATCCTCCAACCGCTGCACCGACTTTTCCGAAAGCGGTAATTTCACCTGGCTTGGCTCTTTTTTGGATTTCTTCAATAACTGAAATTCCGTCAGTATGGTTAGCAATTCCTGAAGCTGCTCTCCAGCTTTAGAACTTGCCAGAGTTGCATCAGAAACCTCTTTTTCTGACTGATATATTTTGCCTGAATTATCATTAGATTCTGCCATACTGCGCTACCAAAAGTTGATTTTAATCCACCGAAGGAAATTACCAGCTTGCTTGCCGCCTCACCCCAGCGAAAATCAATAGGAATGACACAATTTTTCCGAGCGTCTGGCGTACTAAACCTATCGCCCTATTTTAACTGCTGTTCTGCGACTAGCCAACTGGGCCGCCAACTGCAATGCTGCCTTCATGCTGGAGGCATCTGCAAGCCCTTGACCTACAATATCAAAAGCTGTGCCGTGATCCGGAGATGTGCGGACAAAAGGCAAGCCAATTGTAGTGTTGACTGCTTTATCGAAAGCCATCAATTTTACTGGAATCAACCCCTGGTCGTGGTACATTGCCAAGTAACCGTCGTGAGCTTCTGTGGCTAAACCGTACCAAACTTTAGCCGGTTTTACCCACAGGGTATCGGGGGGGACGGGCCCGTCTAACTGCACTTGAGGAAAGCGATCGCGCTGCGTTTCCAACCAAGGTATCATCCAGTCTTGCTCTTCATTTCCCAGTTTGCCATTTTCGCCGCTGTGAGGATTTAAGCCAGAAATCGCAATTTTCGGTCTTTCTAGCCCAAAATCTTCCCGCAAACACTTTACCAGCAATTCTAGTTTTTCGCTCAATAATTCTGGAGTCAAAGCATCGGGGACTTGACGCAGGGAAATATGTGTGGTAGCGAGTAAAGTTACGAGCGTCCAGCCACTGTGGGGAGATGTGGCGGCAAACAGCATTCCGAACCGCTGCGATTTTGCCCTTTCTGCGAGGAGTTCTGTTTGTCCGGGATAATTGTAACCGGCCGCCTGCCAGCAAGTTTTGGAAATCGGGCCGGTCACTATGGCGGAGAATTCGCCGGCGATGGTACGGGCGATCGCACTTTCCATGTAAGCAAAGCTAGCGGCCCCGCTAGCTGCACTACCGACACCGGGGACTATTTCGCCCCACTTGTTGTCTGGTTCAATATCAATAATATTTAATGTTTCGGGATTTGCCGCTTCTGTTGCTGGATTGGTCGATCGCAACTTATCGTAAGTTTGCTGCAAAACTCTCCTAGAACCTATAACCGTTACCCTCAAAGCAGCAGCGGGATCTGCCAATGCCTTGAGAATCACTTCCGGGCCAATTCCCGCCGGATCTCCCAGAGTTACAGCTAGTTTTGATTCCCGATCGAGACTCAAGGCAGTTTTCTCCAACAAAATACAGGAATTTCGGCACTGAAATTTTAGCATTCCTGTACCGGGTTGACCCAAATTATATTATCTTTATTTCATGCGATCGCCCAATTGGACATATATAATCATGAATCCTGAAATTTTCAATGCAGCCTTTTTGTCCTTTTCCCTAATTTTCGTGGGTATAGGTGGAGGCTTCCTCCTGCTCAAATTGCAAGGCGGCGAAGAATAAGTTTTTTTCAACCAATCCTTCAGAAGCCTTCTACCTTCTGCCTTCTAGAGTCTACTTGCTGCCGAAAGTCAGCCTTGTTCCGAATATCTCAAGCCTAAAATGAGAAAATTTCAGGTTTTTGTTAAGTTTTTATAACAAACTTAACAAAAACCTGATACCATCTTATAGAAAGTTTAAGATTCATAATTAATCCCTAGATGACTTTATTGATTTTAGGTGCCACCGGCACTCTCGGCCGCCAGATAGCCCGCCGCGCCCTAGACGAGGGCTACCAGGTGCGCTGTTTAGTCAGAAGTTACAGAAAAGCTGCATTTTTGAAAGAATGGGGCGCTGAACTCGTACCGGGGAACCTTTGCCAGCCAGACAGTCTGCCTCCGGCCCTAGAAGGCGTCACTGCTATTATCGATGCAGCAACAGCCAGTGCAGCCGATTCTGTCAGCATCAAAAGAGTAGACTGGGACGGAAAAGTATCGCTGATCCAAGCAGCAGCAGCAGCAGGCATCAAGCGTTACATATTCTTTTCCTTTCTCGACGCGGAGAAATATCCTCAAGTCCCCTTGTTGGAAATTAAGCGCTGTACCGAATTGTTCTTAGCAGAATCCGGTCTAGACTACACAATCTTGAGACCTTGCGGCTTTTTGCAAGGACTGGTGAGCCTGTATGCAATGCCGATTTTGGACAATCAGGCAGTCTGGCTGCCCAACAAGCCATCCGCCCTTGCCTACATGAACACTCAAGACGTTGCTAAATTTGCCGTCCGGGCCCTTTCCGTTCCCGAAACCGAGAAAAAAAGCTTTCCGGTGGTGGGAAATCGCGCTTGGGATGCTGACGAAATCGTGCGGTTGTGCGAACGGCTGTCAGGGAAGCAAGCCAAAATTACGCGCACCCCAGACGCCTTGTTGAAGGCTACTCGTCAATTTGCTAAGTTCTTTCAGTGGAGTTGGAACGTAGCTGACAGATTGGCTTTTTCAGAAGTTTTGGCAGCCGGAAAACCCTTGAAAGCTCCGATGGATGATGTTTACAGTGTCTTCGGAATCGACCCCAAAGAAACTACTACTTTGGAGTCTTATCTCGAAGAATACTTTAATCTGATTATGAAGAAGCTCAAGGAAATAGAGTACGAGCAGCTTAAAACTAAAAAACGGAGTAAACAAAAAATGCCCTTTACATTTTAAAGTGCCGAAAGCTGGGATTATATACAACGACGTTAAACCTGTGGCTTGTCGCATCGCCGCAGAGTTGGAAGACAAGCTGACTGCCCGCGGCTGGGAGGTTTGCTCGGTTTCTGGTTCGGGAGGAATTCTGGGCTATTCTAGCCCCGATCGCCCCCTGTGCCACACTCAGATCGAACAACTCGTCCCCCCCGGTTTTGACAGCGACATGGAGTTTGCAGTGGTTTTGGGCGGCGACGGTACGGTGCTGTCGGCCTTTCGCCAAGTCGCTCCCATCGGAGTGCCACTGCTGACTGTCAATACCGGTCATATGGGCTTTTTGACAGAAACTTACCTGAACTTGCTGCCGCAAGCTTTGGAAAAGGTAATCGCCGGAGAATACGAAATAGAAGAAAGATCAATGCTGGCCGTGCGGCTGTTTCGAGAAAACGACTGCCTCTGGGAAGCCCTTTGTCTGAATGAAATGGTGCTGCACCGGGAACCGCTGACTTGTATGTGTCATTTTGAAGTGGCGATCGGCCAGCACGCTTCCGTTGACATTGCAGCAGATGGGGTAATTATCTCGACTCCGACTGGATCGACGGCTTACGCGCTGTCTGCCGGCGGCCCTGTCATCATTCCCGGAGTGCCGGTGTTGCAGTTGCTGCCTATTTGCCCGCATTCAATGGCTTCGCGGGCTTTGGTGTTTTCCAACACCGAGCCGATCAAGATTTTGCCGGCGAGTCCAAACCGCCTGGTAATGGTGGTAGATGGTAACGGCGGATGTTATGTTTTGCCGGAGGATTGGGTGCAAGTCGAGCGAGCTCCGTACCCAGCCCGCTTTATTCGGGTGCAATCTTTTGAGTTTTTCCACATTTTGCGGGAAAAATTGGGCTGGGGCTTGCCTCACATTGCTAAACCGAGTTCCGTTGAGTTGCCTTGATATTTGTTGGTAATGAGCGGAGGGCTAAAGTCCCCTCACTTCGGCTACGCTCAGTACGTCGCCTTTTAGGGCGGCTTTTTCTTTGTTTTTGGGCAGGATAAAGTTTGATCGGAATCTCCTACGGAATCCTTAATTCTCGATCGAGATTCCGAACCATCTCCAAACTCAGGCAGCGTTTATGACATAACGGTATAGTTGGAGTGTCTTCATTTCTATTCACTCTGCTTAGGACGGATTTCAAATTCTGAACGTGCCCGGAAGAAACAGACATCAAACTCGAAGAAGAAATTAGCTTGCCCCAAAATCAAAGGTACATTGGTTGCTTGTGTCCAGGCAAATGCCAGGTTAAGCGTTGGGAATGAACTAACTCGAGCATTAACAACGACTGCGCGGGCTTCAAATCGAGCCAAATTCCCAGCCAATACGACTGAGAGTGTCTCATTTTCCCAGACTAAGCCCAGTTGTAGCCCTAACTCGTAGGGCAAAACATTAACGCTTGCGCCTGTATCTAGTAAGCCCTCAGCGTTCAAGGATTGACCGTTCAGGCTGAGTGTCAATGGTAGATACGGCATTCGATCGACCATGCCAAGACTGCTGTCAATGATTTTGTAGGGAAATCTCTGAGCGTCAATCATTCTGTTCTTGTTGTTTTGTCGTCAGAAGATTCATTAAAACATTGGCAGCCTCAGAGCAATTGTAAGGCGACCAGACCGGATACTCTCGATCGGCAACAAAAAAGTTTGTTGCATCTTCTTCTTTGACCAGTTCTGTTGCTAGAAACTGCATCAGCCGAAGCTTGTCAATTTTTGAAAGTTCCTGGATTTTGGACTTTAGTTCAGCCAATGGCATTTGAAAATCTCCTAGTTTGATGTTTGGTGAAAAGCTTTCTGGGAGTGAAAGAATCCAGGTTCCTGCTTAATTTGTGTTTGTAGTAAGGGCTAAAGCCCTTACTATGAAATTATAGCAACTGCCAAGGCGATTATGATTATAGGGCGAAGCATTATTTGTCATTTTCATTCCTACGCAAAGAAACCGGGTTTCTCTGAAAAATCCAAGTTTCCCAACGAGATATCTAGGAAGAAACCCGGTTTCTGGCCTCGGCGCACTAATCCCCCATTCCCTCCAATCTCAGCAAATGCACCCGGCCCAGGCGATATTCAATAGTAGAAAATTAGAATCGCTTACTCCCAAATTAGACTCAAATACAGACTTTTTACCCATTCCTGAAAACAAACAAAAATTCCTTATTCATTTAAGCTGGAGGGAATATCGTTGCTTGAATTTCTAACGATTGTTTGTCACTTTCAATTAAACCGTTCTGATTGGGAGGATTGCGTTCCATATAAATAGTTACTAAATCCTCAATAAAAACATCGTAAATTTCTTGAGGTATCCTAGAAGTTAAAGAAATCCACTCTTTTTCAAGGTGTTGCTTTATTTCTATTTTGCTGTTATGCTTTAACGGTAGGGAAAAAACCTCTACGCTATTCGTACAAAATCCTACAGTTTGTAACATTTCTTTATAGTCAGCAGGCGAATAAAACTGATAATGAAAATTTTTTAATTCTTTCCACTTACTATGCAGGAGTAATTCTTGCACAATAAACTGAATAGAATTGTTAGAGCCTTCACTTAAAAACAATAGTAAAATTTTCCCTGAAGGCTTGAGCGCTTCTTTAAACCTTGTCAGCAGAGGGATATGATCGTGGATATAATGAAGAGCTTCAAAAGAAACAATCACGTCAAATGATTTTTCAAATTCAAGGCTTCTCGCATCGCCTAATTGAAATTCTACATTCGGGTGATTTTCTCGATTAAACTTACCTTTAGCAAATTCTATAATTTCTGGAAAACAATCAAGGCCAATAACATAACCTTGGGGCAAATATTTGGAAATTTCTACAGTTAGTCTCCCGTCTCCACATCCTACGTCTAGGATTTTTTCGTCACCTCGCAATTGGAGTTGTGATATTAAATCCTTTATCCGAAAATGAAAGGAACAAGGGTTATTGTAGTAAGATTCTATAGAAGATGAATACATAGCTAAAAAATATCAATTCCCAATTTCTTGCTTACTATCAATAATTTACACTATATCATGCCTAGTCGTCAAGCGGAGCTTGTTTATGTGCTACAGACAAAAATCTGCCAATCTTCCGCAGTTAATCCTGTAACTTTATCGAACTCCTTAGTGGATTTCATGCCAACATCTCTAACATGAAGCGAATTTGGGAAAAGGTCATTCAAACGGAGTGGCAAATTGGGAGATAGATTTTCATCAAAAAGTAATTTCATGCGGATAAGGTCGCGGTCATAAACCGACGCTCGCGGTCAGCAGCATAAGCAATGCAGGCTTTTAAATCTTCTCGCGTCAGATCGGGAAAATCGTCGAGAATTTCTGCTTCGGTCATCTCGGAAGCCAGGTACTCAAGCACTTCATAAACCGTAATTCGCAAGCCGCGTACACAAGGCTTACCACCGCGTTTATTTGCTTCGATCGTGATGTGGTTTCGGTAGTTCATAGTGGGAATTTTTGAGAATCTCCTCGTTAGAGGTTTGGCGAAAAGATTAGATATACTAGCTTGTTACATGGGTGCGCGATCGAATAATTGTATTGCAGTTGCGGTACAATACTAGATATAATCGAGTAATACCGCAGCTCGATCGTGTATGTCAACCGCTTCTTAATTATATTTTAGATTAGAGTCGATCGCACACCCTCGGCGATCACAAAAATCGAGACATTCATCACAACTTCTTCACGCACGAATAACTGTAACAGTTCGCCCCATTGGTGTCAGATGAATTTCAGTATTCAATCGTTCTTCTAATTCGAGCGCATTCTCGCGTCGATCGAATATCACCAACCACCCCTCATCTTGTCCCAATCGAGCCAAATATCCATCTAACTGTTGCAACCCTTTACTCAACGGATCGACTTTCCGAGTTCGCCAAACCTTCAGTTCAATTCCCAATGTTACCTCACCATAACGCAAACATAAATCCATTCTGTCGCGTCCGATCGCATATTCCCGCTCCAATGTTCCCCCACCATTAATCACCCGATGCAGAAATGCCATCAACACTAAATGAGGGGCTATTTCGGGATAAGATGCACTTTTGAGTAACGGTTCGCCATGCTGTAGCCAAAATTCCAGAAAAGTTTTGAGTAACGCTTGCGTGTCTAATTTGCCTTCATGAGTCAACCAACTCGGTGCAATTTGCGGCAGAGAAGCCATTGGCGTTACGGTGAGCACGCGCGGCAAAACTTCGCGATAAATTGGGTTAGCGATCGTCAATCCACCCTGAACATCCATCTTACACAAACCCAAATCGATTAAAAACTGAATATCATCATTGGGGATATTGCCCAGTTCCAAACCTGCCAACATCGGCTCGATAATGGCTTTAACTCGGTTTTCGCGCAGTCGTTCTGCCAAACTATCTAAATGCGTATCTTGTCGTTTTATGAGAATTTCTTTGGCTTCTAAAATATGGTCGGGTGTAATAGCGATCGATTCATCTGTTACTAATTCTTCTACAATTTCCTTAGCTAAAGCATTCACTAACCAAGGTTGTCCCTGAGTCAGTTCAAAAGCTAAGGCTACGGCTTCAGGTGTAAAAACTTGTCCGGTATCTTGGGTATGTTGCGCGTAGAGCTCCGCGACTTCTGAGGCATTAAAATCTCTGAGAGTAATCGATCGCACTTTAATATTAAACGGACTCGATGTATGGAGTCGATCGCTTCCCCCCGCAGCCACTTTGTAATCGCGAACATCCCGCAAACCAATTAAACCCACCGATTGCGGAAACGCTTTCGGGCGATTGGGATAACCATCGCGTAATTGGCGCAGAATAGAAATCAACGCTTGGTCTTGTAGTGCGTCAATTTCATCAATGAAAATGACCAAAGGACGAGGAGAAGATTGTGCCCACAGACTGAGTACATGGCCGATTTGCTGTCCCGGTTCCGACGAGGGCCAAGCAGGCGGCTGCAATTCTGGGGGAAGTCGAATCGAAATCGCCCGTCGCCAAGCCCCCAAAATAGCCTCTTCTGCACCAGCAATGTCTTGACTGAAGGGTGCGCCCACTTCAACTGACAGCATCACGGCGGTGTATTGTCCGCTTTCGGTGAGTTGTTGGGCTAATGCCAGCATAGCGGTGGTTTTCCCCACTTGCCGGGGTGCATGGATGACGAAATAGTTGCGTTGAGCTATTAACCGTTCTAAGCTTGGTAAGCGTACCGTGGGCGACAGTGCGTAATGAATGTCTTCTTGGCATGGGCCAGCAGTATTGAACCAACGTGGCATAGGTCAACTGGGGCGAATGGGGCTGCTCTCAGTTTACTGTACTGTTATTGGAATGGCGTTCTAGTTGTTAAGCGGGGGTTTGTAACTCTCGGTACCAGATGAAACTCTCTCAGAGCGAAAGTCGTGCTCGATTCTTGATTCAAAGGACCTCTTGCAAAAATAATTAGGACGGGCTCTTGGGCCCATCCCACAAAATTTATTTTTTATTGTGGGATGGGCCCAAGAGCCCGTCCCATCAATAGATGAAAAGGATTTTTTGCAATAGATATAAAGAACGGAAGAACCCCAACTGCAAACAGATAAAGTTTTATTCTTCCACGCGATAGCCCAATTCTGCCAAACGAGTACGCGACTGCCGCCACTTCGGCTGCACCTTGACAAATAACTCCAAATATACTTTGCCTTCAATTAACTTTTGAATCTGTTCCCGCGCCGCACTGCCGATCGACTTGAGCATACTGCCGCTTTTACCGATTAAAATACCTTTTTGGGAATCCCGTTCGACGTGAATTGTCGCCAGAATGCGCGTAATTTTTGCTTCTTCTTGAACTATGTCGATCGCGATTGCTACGGAATGCGGTACTTCTTCCCGCGTCAGCAGCAAAATCTGTTCCCGAATCAATTCACCCATAATAAAGCGTTCCGGCTGGTCAGTCACCAAATCGGGCGGATAATAATAAGGCCCAACCTCCAAATGTTCGATTAACAATTGTTGCAGCGACTCGACACCCTCGCCCGTGAGAGCCGAAAATTTCACTACAGGCCACTCAGGATTGACAATTTGCTCGTAAGTTCGATCGATCAACACGGAATCCTCCGGTTGTTCGTCCAACTTATTCATCCCCAAAATCACCGGAACTTTGCAATTGCTGAGAATTTCGATAATATATCGATCGCCCCCTCCCGATTCCACCGAACCATCCACCACAAACAGCACCACATCCACCGACTGAATCGCGGTGCGGGCATTCTGCACCAAAACCTTGCCCAATTGGTGATGCGGCTTGTGAATTCCGGGAGTATCTACAAAAATAATTTGTGCTTCCGGTGTCGTTAGGATGCCCCGCAGCCTGTTACGTGTCGTCTGAGACACCGGCGAAGTAATAGCAATTTTCTGCCCCACCAACTGATTCATCAGCGTTGATTTTCCGACATTCGGGCGTCCGATAATACCCACAAAGCCCGATTTGTAACCCGCCGGAGCCGCGGGAACACCCATAATGTCCGATACGTCGATAAATTTACTATCTTCCACTAAAATCACCTATTTTCAAGCCCCTTCTCTGTCTATTGTCGCCTGAAAATACTCAAACGCCCATCGATGCACTGTAGCATCTTTCTCGCCCTGGTATAGCCCGCAACACTCAAAGCTCGATCGAGCCGCTTTCCCAGTGTTAAAACAGGATACGCGATCGGCAAAACTTGATATCTGAGACAAAATTTGATAAAGTTCCAATGACATCGCTCAAAAATGAATCATTCTGGTAAAACCGACTCCCCAATGCTGTAACAACTTCAGATGTGTAAATATCTAACTCAACTGAAACTTTTCTACAGCTTGTCAGGCCAACCAGTTTTAACATTTTTGAGAATGTTTGGTAATAAATTAGGTAAGTTGAACTCAAACTCAAAAGCTCAATATCATCAGGCGCTTTCTCAATAAAAGCTAGTGTATTTTGAGCATACCTAAATTAGTGCTAATCGTCATAAAGTTGAGGAGATGAATCGAATGAAATCGAAATTATTTTGGAGTGCCTGCACCGTTTTGGTAGCAAGCTTGCCTGTTCCCGCATTGGCTCAAACAAGCCCTCCCACCAGCCCTCAAGCAGGTATTGACTACAAGGGTGGATCGAAGAAATACCAGTTAGTACCGGGCAGAATCCAAGACAGAACCTTGCCCAGAGCCTTTGATTTTCCAATTATTACCAATGTTGGTACTGACACTAGCATCACCTCGGATTTCCTAATTACCGATCAGTTTCGCGCCCCAGCGGGTCGTACAGAATACACCGGAGCTCTCACCTCCTGGGCAACATCAATCAGAGAATGTCTGGCAAAACAACCGCTGTTGATTCGAGCCAGCACTAAGAACCCGATTCAGATTAATGGTAAAGTAGGCACGATTGTCAGAAACGCAAATAACCGTGCAGTTTGCAAATAAGCCAGCAATATCACAGGGGCTAAATTGACCGTAATTGCTGTAAGGGCGGGTTCACCAATATCTCCCATGCAAGCATCGATACAGTAAACCCGTCACCGCAGCGATATTGGGGTCAATCGAGGCCAGTGGAGATAACTTCCGCTATCTAAAGATAAAAACTAGAGAGTGTTTTTGAACAAAAAGAGCAATAGAAAACCTATTGCTCTTTTTGTTGGCGAAATTTCTATTAATATCTATTAGGACTTATATCATGTCCGGTCAATTAACCATGATTCCTGTAGGGGCGGGTTCGCCAAGATATTGAATAGAAACGGGAAAATCTGTAAACCCGCCCCGGCCTTTAATCGCGGTCAATCTATGGGACATGATATTAATGATATCGGCTGAAACGACATCATAATAAGAGGTTTGTAGTGAGGAATGCAAGTCCTTATCAAAGTTTAAGGACTTGCATTCCTCACTGCAAACGAGATAATTACGCAGAAACCAGCTTGTTTCCCAAAAATCCCGTGGAACCGGAGGGATATGGATTTTAACACCTGGTTTATGAAAGTTTGTCTGCGTAATTCACGATTTAGGAGCGCAAAATTCATGTGTACTCAGTAAAATTTCGCCATAATCAGGAATCCAAGCTAGCCACTGTTCTTCCGAAGATTCACACAACAGCCACGCTTCGTCAAAGCTGAATGCGGTTGGCGGATTGAACAATTTAACCCACATAGAAGGAGCCAATTTTGGTGCAGGTACGGCGCAGCCAAATCTTTCCCAGTCGCTGACACTGGCGAAGCTTCCGGGTGTTGGTTGGGATTGCCAAGTACGAATATCTGTTTGCAGTTTCATCACAACTCCTTTTGGGCTAAGACTCTGAACCAGGGCGCGGTTGAAACAACCTAGAGCGAAGGCGCAGATAAATTTTGATTATGTAGTCTATGTTACGGAATTATCTAGGCGAATGTGTAAGGTTGTAGCAAAAATTTACAATCGAGAGGAAAAAACTGGCTCAAAGCTGAAAAGGTCGATCGGCTATTGTTCAGCTCGGCAACGATCGCCTACCATAACAAACAACACCTGATATCGTTTCCGGCGGCATCGGAATGATAAATTAGAGGGCAATTCATGAAGGATTGTTACAAGTCGCCACCTATCTCGGCGCAATTTTCAGTTGTTCGATTCACAGTCAACAGTCAACAGTCAACAGTCAACATCATTCCGGTGCAACCGGAATTGATATGATTTATTCCAAAAATTCCGACATGAACCAAACTGCAAAATCCCAGTGGAAAACTCTAGATCGCTTTGTAGAAATCAACTCTCATTGGGTAAAACTAATCGCGGAACATCTCGAAACAACCGAAGGAAAAACAGTAGAATATTGGCGAGTAGAAAGAGCAGATTCAGTTGTAATCTTGACCATTCAAGCTGACAAATTGCTGTTTCCCCCACCGATGTATCGCCCCGGCGTGGCAGAAGCAACCCTCGATTTTCCCGGCGGTCGCGTACCAGCAGAAGCCACGCCAGCAGAAGCCGTTCCAGCTATAATCAAGAAAGAATTAGGCGTGACAGAAAGTGCGATCGCCCGCATCGAACCGATCAACACCGTCGGCTGGGAAATAAACAGTTCCTTCTCCAATCAAAAACTCTACGGTTTTGTTGCAGAATTGCACCCGACAGCAACAGTAAACCCCGAACTTCTCGGTGCTGAATATCCTGTCACCCCAGACGGAATTCGCGACTTGCTCAAAAAATTAACTTGCCTCCAATGTCGAGCCTTACTGCTAGAATGGCAAAATCAAGTCGATTTTAGATTTTAGATTTTAGATTTTAGATTTTAGAATTGGCAATTGTCCCCCGATGCTCGCTGATTTTAATTTTAGGACTTACGCTCATAAACCCGGTTTCTCTGACAAATATTGGGTTAAGCAGCAAATTATCTAAGAAAAAAACCGGGTTTCTAGCCCCTTGTCTGTAAGTTCTAAAATTCCTGAAAACCCAAATCACCGGAAGTAATCATGCCTCTCAATAAAGAAGTTGCTGTCGAATGCCTCGACGTGACATATCGCCTCAACCGCAGGCATTTAGTAGAGAAACTCAATTTCAAAGTGCTGCAAGGAGAAGTTTTAGTATTGCTGGGACGCAGCGGAAGTGGCAAAACTACTACCATGAAATTGATTAACAATTTACTAACGCCCAGCAGCGGCGAAGTTCTTGTCATGGGAAAACCGACAACTCAGTGGAACCCAATTCAACTGCGCCGAAAAATTGGTTATGTGATTCAAGAAATTGGTTTGTTTCCGCATTTTACCGTCGAGCAAAACGTCGGTTTAGTGCCGAAATTAGAAGGTTGGGAGGGCGATCGTATTCAATCTCGCGTCCGGCAACTGTTAGAATTAGTCAACCTCGACCCCCAGCACTTCGCCAAACGCTATCCCCATCAGTTATCCGGGGGACAGCGGCAGCGGGTAGGCGTCGCTAGAGCACTGGCGGCTGACCCTCCGATATTGTTAATGGATGAACCGTTTGGTGCTTTAGACCCGATTACTCGTCTGGAATTACAGCGGGAATTCGGTCAATTGCAGCAGCAACTCGGCAAAACTGTGATTTTTGTGACTCACGGGATTCAAGAAGCTTTTTTGTTAGCTTCTAGAATTGGTTTGATGCAAGACGGACGGTTGGTTGAATTGGGATCGCCCGATGATTTTATGAAATCTCAGCATTCAGAAGCTCAGGCATTTCTTGAATGTTTGCAATTACCCGGGACGGGGTAATAATATGATGTGCGATCGCATCATTGGTTTATGGGTATGGGCGGGGCGGGTTTTTGAAGCTGATGGTTGGGAATTAAAGATATTGGTGAACCCGCCCCTACGAAATTTTTAATTATACCACAATTGCCAATTACCAAATGATAGAATTTTTAAATCGGTATGGTGCGGAGATAATTCGGCGCGCCAGTGAACACTTATATTTAGTAACTGTTGCAATTTTTATCGCTATTATTGTGGGGATTCCCCTGGGGATTTTAGCTACGAGAAAACCAAAATTGAAAAAGCCAATTTTGGGATTTGCTAATATTATGCAAACAATTCCCAGTTTAGCTTTGTTTGGCTTGCTAATCCCGGTGCCGGTATTGGGTGGAATAGGCGATCGCACGGCAATTATCGCCCTCACTCTGTATTCTTTACTGCCAATTATCCGCAATACTTATACTGGTATTGTCGGCGTCGATCCAGCGATTACGGAAGCGGGAAGAGGCATGGGAATGACTGATATGCAACTGTTATGGCAAGTGGAAATTCCCCTGGCGCTGGGCGTGATTCTGGCGGGCGTGCGAGTTGCTGCGGTAATTGCGATCGGACTCGCTACAATCGCCGCTGCAATTGGCGCGGGTGGCTTGGGGGTGTTTATTTTCCGGGGCGTTGCTACCGTTAACAATCAGCTACTTTTGGCTGGGGCAATTCCGGCCGCTTTAATGGCCTTAGCTGCGGATTTTGGGCTGGGTTTCGTAGAAGCGCGCCTCTCGAAAAGTACCTTAAAAACTATTAATGAGGACTAAAATCCTGACTACCTTCCGTCAGCGTTGTCACTCTCTGCGAACCAGAAGCATTCGCAGGATTTGCTATCAGATTGCGGATTTCATTTGAGCGTTCAATGTACTCTCGATCGCTCAAAACAGCTTGGCTTCCCTCCAGCGAAATAGCATCGGCCAAATCGATCCAAGAACGGCAACCGCCGTATTCAGGAATGTAGGGAATTTCGCGGATTTCTGCAAGGCGATAAGCCCGCAGCAATAAAATATAAATTGGCTGATTTTGTTTCCATTTCAGGCGATCGCTGACAAAATTTTCATTCCAAATATGGTACGGAAATAGCGCAGTAATTGCCGGTTCCCAAGCTACCAAAAAAACATCGGTAATCTCCGCCCAACTGCCAATTCTAACAACTTCAGGATGCCAACCAGATTCGACAGTATTGACTTGATGTGCAAACTCCGGCTTTAATAAATCCGGCTGTTGGTGTTCAAAAGTTGGATACAGCAAAACCTGTTTGTCAGTGACATTGAACTGTCCTGCTTGCTCGCGAATTCCCCCCTTCCGCAACAGCACAATCGTTTGACCTTGTTCCAAAGCATTAACTGCTACATTCCATTCTTTCAGCGCCCTAGTAGTTGATTTCATGGGAATTTAGTTGGGTTTTAACAATAGTAACAAAAATCGGTACTTTCAAGCAAGTACAGCCACTTTTTCCTGTTAAAATTGGCGTAGTCCTGACTATGCAGGACTACCCTTTATTGCTAAATTCTCACTGCAAAAGATGCTGCTAATTCGCGTTCTGGTTCCATACCAACTGTAGGCGGCATGGAACGATTTGCTACTTGCTCGATCAGTTGTAGATGTTGCGGCAGCATTTTAGCTAAACTGTAGCGTTCTAGGGCGGTTTGACGGGCTTTGATGCGAATGTCGGCCATGCGGGTAGGATGGTCTAAAACTTCATCAATGCGATCGGCTACTTGTTTTGGTGAGAAGTAATCGACTAGCAAACCGTTTTCTCCGTCGCGGATAACTTCTCTGACTGGCCCTGTGTCGGAACCGATTACTAAACATCCGGTTGATAGAGATTCAATCATCGACCAAGATAGTACAAAAGGTCTGGTCAAATAAACGTGTACGTCAGATGCTTGAATTACTTTTAGATACAGTCCGTAAGGTAGGGGCCCGACAAAGTGAACTCGCGACAAATCTAGGGGTACTTTTTTGAGCATATAGTCTTTGTAAGACTCGCCGTTGGGTAAAGAACGCCCATAACAAACTCTTTCTGAACCAACGATTACGACGTGACAGTTGGGGCGGCGTTCTTGTACATAGGCGATCGACTCAATGAATTCGGGAAAACCCCGGTAAGGTTCCATTCCCCGCGATACGTAGGTGACAATTTCATCAACGCCAGACAAGTCTAAGTTAGGCAAAATTAGTTTAGCACCGGGGTCGGGTTTGAAGTAATCGGTATCTACGCCGTCGTGGAGTGTGGATAATTTTTGTTGTAATTCGGGCGGAAATTGCGATCGCTGCCAATAAGTTGGTGATAAACCCCAATCGCAAGAGTATAAATCGATCAAAATCGGCGCATTTTTGATTCTAATTCTGGCCATATCGTCAACTGTTAAAGGTTCCGCTGGGTCGAAATCTGCGTCGGAACCAATAGCATGATAAAACCACTCGAAATAGCACAAAAGCGGTGTATTTGGAAAAGCTTCTTTGACAAATAATGTCGGCCCCCAACCGGAATGTCCGCAGATAATATCGGGTACGAAACCGTCTGCTTTGAGTTGTTCTGCCATTCTAAATACGGCTTGTCCGTAGATGACGGCACTTTCTAAAGGGCGGACGTATTGGTGAGTCTGCGCGTGGGGTTCCCGGCTGGGGGTAAATGCTGCTTTCCGCACGCCGGGAATGTTCCACTCTGGGCGCTCGTTTTTAGTGCCGAAAACAATTTGATTTTTGGGATCTGCGCCTAAAGCCGTGATAATGTGGCGGTATTGGGCGGGGAAGTTGGGATGGAGAAATAATGCTTTCATTGTCTGTTGACTGTTGACTGTTGACTGTTGACTGTTGACTGTTGACTGTTGTCTGTTGACTGATAACAATCTAAAATCTAAAATCGATTGACTGTTGACTGTTGACTGTTGACTGTTGACTGATAACAATCTAAAATCTAAAATCTAAAATCTAAAATCGATTGACTGTTGTCTGTTGTTAGTTGGAATAAAATATTTTGAGGCGGCTAAAAAGCTTTGGTTTTATTGATTGGGGGTTGGTGCTTTGCAGATCCAGACACAATCTCGCGGTACTGAAGATGTATTTTTCAGGATAATTTCATAGTTTAAATGATGGAGAAATTTTTCCATAATTGTATCAGTCATAACTGAAAATGCAGTGCCGTCTCTGCGTCCCAGCAGGTTTTTGTCCCACTCGCTGGCGAATTTTTGCCACCCTAATTCGCTGAGAATATTCCCGTGGTGAAAGACGCAAATTCGATCGCCCCGCAGCAGTTTGGGAATTCGAGTCAGGTAGTTGAATATATCTACTGGCTCTACGTGTACCATTGTATCGTAACAAAAGCAGACATCGGCTGAACCTGGAGCGATGCCGTCTAATGTTAAACCGTCGAGTTTGACGTAAGAAACGCGATCGTCTCCCAAGCGCGATCGGGCCGCTTGCAGCATTTGACTGGAAATGTCGGCACAAATTAGTCGATCGCAATATTTCAGCAACAGCGAACCTGTTTTTCCGCCACCGATACCAATTTCTAAAACCCTATGTTCTTTTTTGATGTACGGTGCAATAAATTGCTGTTCTATCAAGGATTCATATTCTGCTAGGGAGTTAGCGGCACCGGCCGCTTTCCCTATCCATTCGTCGCCAATATGGGCAAGTTCGGTATTACTTTTTTGCCACTGTTGGGCGTAACTGTCCCACGCCGTTTCATAATCTACTTTAGGCGGTATTATTTCCATTGTTTTTTTTTCTGTCTCAGAATACACAAACAAAAGTCGCTTGATAGTCCTCCCGGCTGATCCATTAAGATTTGTTCAATCTCCAGCAATAACCTGACGATCGTTTCACTCTTTGGTTCTCCGTCTGAAAGTCGAGCGTGATCTAAAAAAGGGTAAAGTTCGTGAAGTAACCCCCCACCGGCTAGATTCAAGACTTCCACATCAAAGTAGAATTCTAAAAACGGAAGTATCAGCTTTGACCGGACTGCTTCTGAAGGGTCTCTCGCCAATACTTTCTCAATACTTGGACTAGAAAATTTTTCAGTTGTTCCCGACCTTAGCGTGTCGGGAAAACATTTGTAAATGCGATTAATCACATCCACTTGAGCTTGATTATATATATTGTAGCAATCTCCTATGTATTCATTGACAATAAAATATCCATCGGGTTTTAAACATTTCTGAACAATTGATAGACATCGTTCTAGTTCTTTGACGTGATGCAGCGAACCAGAGCAAAAAACTACATCGTATTTTTTATTATCATCAACCGCAAACAAATTAAAGTCATCTTGATAAAAATTAATCTCTACTCCCGCTGCGGCGGCATCTTGTCTAGCAATTTCTAAAGAATTTTCGGAAAAGTCAAAGGCATCAATTTGAGTTGCTAATCCTAATTTAGCCATGAGAATCTCGTGATTTCCCACACCGCAACCAATCGACAAAAGACGATCGAACCGTCGATTTTTTAAATATTTTTTGACTAACCAGGTTAGCCAGTAACCTTGAGTATTACCACCTGACAGCCGATGGTTGATAGTTTTTTCGATAATCGGATTAGACAACCAGTAACCCTGCTTCCCAATTGCGGCTGTTGGGTTAGTCTCCCAGTAATTTTTAGCTGTTAATTCATTGGATGTGTTCTCTTCCGTGATGCTGGAAATTTGACGCCATACTTTTTTACCATTGAATCTTGAACGATTACTTTTTAATAGTAAAATAACCTTCTCTAAAAATTTGACCATAAGCTTGAGTCATTTCTGCAAAACTATTCAAAGACTCTAACACATATTTAGCATTTTCTGCTAACCGCTGGCGCAAAGATTTATCTTCCAATAAACTATGCAGTGAGGCCGCTAGTTCTTCTGGGCGATCGGGCGTGTAAAACAAACCATTAATTCCAGGTCGCACTTGTTCTTTAATCCCAAAAACTGGCGTTGTAATAATTGGCAAATCGCAGGCCATCGCCTCCAAAATCACTCTTGGAAAACTTTCGACGCGAGAAGTGCAAACAAAAATATCAGCGGCTTTGTAATATTTTCCCGTCTCCCCTGTTTCCGGGACTACTGTCACCCTTAGCCGCAACTCGGCTGGCAATTCCCCCACCAACTCGGCTAATTTATTGCTGTAAATACTCGGTCTATCGCCCACAATAAAACACCTAATTTTATTGTGCCATTTGTCAGGCAAAAGAGAAAGTGCCTTAACTAAATCCTGCTGTCCTTTGCGTTCGCATACCGTTCCCAGCAGCAGAATTACCACATCTTCCGCTGCAACACCTAAAGTTTTTCTAGCCAATTCAGAGTTCTCCGAATTTTCCAGTTTGCTCAAATCTAAGCCGTTGTGAATCACGGTAAAATTGTGGTGGCTGTTGAGAGGCAAATACCTGTCCCGCGTTGCATCTGCCACAAAAATCACTTTGTAAGGAAAGCGAAAACACTCTAAAGCTCTCGCCGCAATCTCCGAACCAAACCTGTTAAAATAAGTTTGCCAAGGTTCGCTTTCGTGCACGTTCCATACCACAGGAATTCCGATTTGCCACGCGGCATCCACTACAAAAAAGTTTTCTAAAGTATTGGCATAAATTGCATCTACTTTTAAACTTGCAATTTCTTGGCTAAAACTGCGGATGGCTTCATCATAAGCATCGCGCTGGTAGATGTGTTCGAGAGGATTGTCGCGCACAATTACTTCAATTCCCTGCTGTTCGTAAGCTTGACGCAGGGGCCCGTCTGTTACGCAAAGTACGATCGGCTTAATCACACCCTCAGCCGCTAATTTCACTGCAACTTCGTACTGATGCAGCGGCGCCCCCGTAAAATCCAGCGAATTGCTGCACATCAAAACTCTGATAGGATGAATCAAATTCTCTGCTTCTGCTACCAACAAACCAGAATCGGAAACTTCCAATGTATAACCTTCTTCCTTCTTCCCTCTTCCTTCTTCCTTCTTCCTTCTCTCTTCTTCCTTCATAAAAACCCGTCGAGGTTGAATATGAAAATACTCATCTTCTAAAGACAAGTGAGGACTGTAAAAACTGTCATTTTTGCCCGCATACTTGCGCCTAAAAGCTGCCACTTCTTGAGGATTGTCGGTAAAACCCCTAGAAGTTCCCTCTTTGTGCAACAACTCCGCATCGGGACAATATACGCACCGATAACCCCGTTCTAACAGTCGGTATCCGTAATCTGCATCATTGTAAGCAACAGCAAAATTCTCCTCATCAAAACCGCCCAATTCTAAGAACAATTGACGCGGAGTAATGGTGCAAGCGGCTGTTACCGCAGAGTAATTTCGCGTTACCATCGCTTGAGAAAGATAGCCTCGATTTTCACTGTTCATCAGCTTAAAAGCGTGACCCGCCAAACCGTGATGCAGCCCGTGAATTACGCCCGCGTGCTGAATTCTGCCGTCTGGATATAAAAGCCGCGCGCCGACTGCACCCACTGCGGGAATTTGAGCATATCCCACCATTTGACTCAGCCAGCGAGGGTTAATTACTTCAGTATCGTTGTTCAAAAACAACACATATTCGCTATCAACTTGTTCGACAGCGCGGTTGTTAATTGCTGCAAAACTAAACTTGCCCCCAGGATTTTTTATATGCAAAACTTGGCAATTTAATTGCTTTAGATATTCCAGAGTTTTAGGGTCGTCGCTTTCGTTATCGATGACGGCAACTTGATAATTTTTGTAGGTTGTAGTTTCTAGAGAATCCAGACAGGCTTTCAGCAATTTTAGCTGATTTTTAGTAGGAATAATTACCGTTACTGATGGGCCGTTATCCGGGAAATCCTGGGCAAATATGCCCAGATTTTCTTTAATCGCCCATGCGTGCTGAGCGACATTGCCGTTAATTTTTCGGCGGTTTAGTGCGTCTTGAATGGCTTTTTGACCTGCGGCAAAACTGGCGGGTTTTGCTGCCCCAGATATGGCTGTAGAACCGGGTGCGGTTCGCCAGTGATACAGCACTAGCGGCAGGTGCGCGACGTGGCGAGAAATTTCGGTTGCTCTCAAGGCAAAATCGTAATCTTGCGAGCCTTCAAAACCTATCCGTAAACCGCCTATTTGTTCAAAAATGTGTTTTCTTACGGCGCACAAATGACCGAGATACATATAGGAAAGCAGCAGTTCCGGCGACCATTCGGGTTTGAATTGCGGGGCAAATCGGCGACCTTTAGTGTCTATTTTGTCGTCGTCGGAATAGAGAAAATCGGTGGCTGGATGCGTGGCAAAATATAGGGCGACTTCGCCTAATGCGTCGGGGGTTAGTTCGTCGTCGTTGTCTAAAAACAGGATGATGTCGCCTGTTGCGAGGGCGGCGGCGCTGTTGGTTGCTGCGCTGATGTTGCCGTTTTCTGTACGAAATGTGATGCGGATACGATCGTCCTTTTGGGCCCAGCTTTTCAAATTTTCAGCAACAGTAAATTCGGTGCTGCAATCATCGGCAATGCAGAGTTCCCAGTTTGGATAAACTTGATTGATTACGCTGTCGATCGCACTTTCTAAAAAATCTATCTGCGGGTTGTAAACTGGCATTACTACCGAAATTTTTGGCAGGGGTTCCTGGCAGGATTTTAACCGAGAAATCAAGTAATCGCGCGCGCGATCGTTCCACTGATTCACCTCCAGCCAAGCGTCATACCTATCAATAGGTTGAGGCACCACAAAACCCGCAGGTGGCAGTAAATCTCCCGGCGCACTAAACTGTTTTTGCTGCCGATAAATCTTCCCCAACTGGCGGAGCACTTTCACAATTTCCCAGGGCAGAGGCAAAATTCTACCAAGACGCTGCTTTCTTTCCTTCGCCCGCTGCTGAATTGCGGCTGTAAACCTTGATAACTCCTCAAACTTATCTGCACTTCGCTGCCAGATATGGTAGCGCCGCACTGTCAATATTTTAGGCGCTTGAAAAGACAAGATTTCCCCGGTTTCTAACTCAGCTTGCAGAGAAACGTGCCATTCCCCAGGCGGCAAATCGACAAGGGCCTCAAAACCGCTTTCCGAACTGTTAACCCAATCGGGAAACACTTCGCCGACATCTTTTCGCCGTAAACCGTAGGCGCATTCTACAGAAGTATCGCCGCACCACAAGCTTAATTTAGCAATTTTGCGATCGTGGTGGCAGCACCAACCTGCAAACAAAATTTGACCCTGACGCTGTTCCCACACCACCGGTACATCTAACGATGCTTGAATCGTTGAAACTAACAACGGATAAGCGGCCAACAAATGCCATTTACCTCGCTCGTCTTGCGCTTCCAGTAGCACTTCGTGCCGTCCGGCAGGCGCTTCCAATTGAATTGTAAAACCTGATTTCTGCGCCGCCGGAATATTAGAGTGTGCTAGCGCTATATCACTTCTATCTATGCCGTAAACGCCTGGGAAACTCTGGTCTTTAATTCTGGCGCGGACTGCTGTAGTCTCTCTTTTTTGGTTAAAAACCCAGCCGACAATTAGCAGGTTGGAATCACAAACTTGCCAAGTAGTGGGTCGATCTAACGAAAAAATAAATTTCGGGAACCAGTCGCGGATTTTGCGCTGAACTTCCCACAACTTTTCTCTCAGTTGCCACCATATTGAATACTTGATTATAGCAAGTTCTGCCCGAAAATTTTCATTTTCCTGGCGGTACTGTTCTAATTTTTCCTGAGTTTCCTTTAATTTTTCCTGATTTTGACTTTGTGCTGTTTCTAACTGAAGTAACTCAGCTAACTTCTGCTGCAATATAAATTCAGTCTCTTCAAATTGTACCTGAGTTTGCCCTAATTCTGCTTCTAATTCTAATACTTTCGCTAACGCTGTTTGAAATTGCGTTTCTTTGCCTGCAAGCTGTACCTGAGTTTGTCCTAATTCTGTTTCTAATCCGAGGAGTTTCGCTAACGCTTCTTGAAATTGCGATTCTTTGCCTGCAAGCTGTACCTGAGTTTGCCCTAATTCTGCTTCTAATTTTAAGACTTTTGTTAAAGCTTCTTGAAAGTGCGATTCTTTGCCTGCAAGCTGTACCTGAGTTTGTCCTAATTCTGTTTCTAATCCGAGGAGTTTTGCTAAAGCTTCTTGAAAATTTGATTCTTTGCCTGCAAGCTGTACTTGAGTTGCTCCTAATTCTGTCTCTAATCCCAACACTTTCGCCTGGGCCTGGTGAAATTGTTCTTGCCACTGTTTGAGTTCGGAAGAGCTAGTTTTTTGCTGCTTTTCCAGCAAGCGGATTTTTAGCCAATCTTCAAATGGCCAGACTGGAGATGCTGGGAAATTAATAACTCGATCGATCGCACCTTTCGATTCGCTGCTCAGATTGCCAGCTTGAGTTTCCAAAAGTTCATAGAGTTCTAATGCTTCGGGAAAATATTTTTCTATTAAACTAGGTCTGTGACTTTTGACAATATCGTTGACTAATAAAGATTCTTCAAAATTGTCGCCCGGTATCGCACCTAAGTTAACATTAAATTTTTCGTTGACTTGATGGAGGAAAAGTTCAGGAGTGTTGCCGATGGGGTAAACGTTGGCTAGGAGACAGCGATGGGGGAAACGTTCGTAAAGTTCTAAAACTTTTTGATTGTAGTGAATCCACATTTTTACTGCCTTTTCGGGATTTTGCAGCAAGCTGACATCGGTTCCCCGGCGGTAAAGGGAATCGACTACTTCCCAGGGCGATCGATAAACACAGATAAAATTAGCTTCGGGGAGTAAAGTCAGCCAAAAATCCCAAAAAAGGGCTGTTCGCGGGTCTTTCCAACCCCAATGTTTGTGAGGAAGTTGATTTTGGTCGATCGCCCTTTTGGCGATTTCGACGTATTCTGGTGCTACCGGAATCGTTTTTTCCAACGTACATCCGAGTTCATCAATACCGTGCGATCGCAACACACTTTTGTGAAACTCCACAAAATCAACATTCTCGAAATGACCTTTCACATTTCCGTCAGCGGGGCCCACTAACTTTTTGCCAATATCAACCCCGACTTTCTGAAACAAAGAAGCTGTTAAAGACGTACCGGAACGGTGCATTCCGGTAACAATAAAAACCGACGGTTTGCTGTCATTTGTACTCACAATTTCTCTCCCTCGCCCTAATTCCCACACCCAATTTACTCGCTACTCTCCCGCTAAGCCCAGGGATCGCCTGACTTGAAACCACGCGCTTCTCAGCTTCCAAAACTTGCTGGTTTCCATTGCCAAAATCCGACACTTCGCTTGCTCTAGTTCTTGCTTGAGATTAATTAGCTGATTTTCTTTTTTCTCCAACTGTGTTTGCACAGATACTAACTGATTTTGAGTTTGCTCCAATTGCCTTTGAGCAGAAACTAATTTAGTTTGAGTGTCTTGCAACTCCGTTTGAGTAATCATTAACTTACTTTGACTTTGCTCCCCTTCTATCCTAGCCGACTCTAACTGAGTCTCAAGTAATTTGAGTTTAGTCTGACTAGAACCCAATAAAGACTGGGCTTGTTTTTGGTTAATCAGCGAGTTAACAGTGCAAGTTTCCAGAATCCATTCCCCACCGTAGTTATTGATTGCTTTGACGATTAACACATCCTGTGGCGTCACAGTATTTTTGGGTACATAACAGTTCCAACCCGATTGCAAAATCGCATCTTTTTGAAAATATGCAGCCACATCCGGGCGATCGTAAAAAGGCTCGCACCTCTGCACAACCTCACCGTTTACCAGCACTTGCACCTCCTCAATTCGCCCGTCGAGATTCACATCAGCCGCCCATCCTTCCAAATATAAACTACCTTTACTCGTAAAAGCAGCCACATCAATATATCCTCCCGGCTGGTGATTAAATTCCAACTCCGAAAAATCTCTCACTAGCTGATTTGTGACAACATACAAATCCTGAAACCTGCAGATGCCTTTTTTGAGGCGGTGAACAAAAGCTTTGCCTCCGCTAACTTCCTCAACAATTTCTCTCACAAACTTTTCTGTTACATAAGTTGTGCCGTATTCCTCCTTATCTAAAGACTGACTTTCGCTTTGGGGACTAAACAAAATACCGTTGGCAGGCATTTCTATGTGAGACGGCAGCAAACACTGATCGTGAACGCTGAACATTAAAATGCCGCTAGGAGTCAACAAATCATACAAATTTTGGAGCCAATTCGTAAAAGTTCTTTCCGGCATATGGCTGAAAAAAGAATTAGCCAGAATGCAGTCAAACTTTCGGTCAATTAAATAATTTTCTGGTTTTCCCGTCGAGACAATACCGCTGACGCCCAAATATTCACTTTGAAACTTGACCGCGTTAGCATAAATATCAGAAACCCAAATTTTTTCCGGCGGCATTTCCTGAATCAAATACCGCGTAAATCGACCGTAACCGCAGGCAAAATCTAGAAAAGACGGTACATTTTCAAAACTGCCAAAATGCCATTCCACAACTTGTTTAACCGTAGCCAGGACGCTGCGCCCGATCGCATAATAGCGCACCAAAGCCTGATCGAGATCGTCTTTGACGTTGTTCAAGCTGAACAAATACATTTCATCGTCTTCGCAGATATTCAGTTTAAAATTTTCGGGAAACTTAGCTTGATCTTGAATAAATGCTTTGATTACGGGATTTTCTACTAAATCTAAATTGATCTCGCTCATCAGAAATATGGGTTAGAAACCCCGTCCTTTTAGGACGGCTTTACATTGAGTTAAAACTTTTGTGGGGTGGAGGGGTATGGTTGCCCCAAGGCGTGAGGTATGGTTGCCTCAATCTCATGAAGGAGTAAAGTTAGCACGCGCCTTTGTTTAGTGAGCTTGTTAGGCCCAAAGCACTGTAAAGCGTGACCTTAGAACTGTTTAACCTTCAGCGACAGAGCAAGGAACTAGCTACGCATTCTCCCGGTGTCGTGACTCAAAAAACGTAGTCAGTTAAGACTTAGGCCCGTCAGAACGGCTTGTCAGATTTCTCTTTCAAGCCTCATGCCTTCAGGCTGAGGTTCCTGACTGTTTTTACAGAATTTTAGATAACCTCTGTTGACTGCTCTTTCACTAGAGTATCAGCATTAACAACAGTTAAACACGGTTCGATCAGCAAGTCAACGATGCCGTTACCGCAGGACTCAGTACAAGACTGAACCCTAAACATCGCCACATCCACGCAGCGATCCAGATAAGTTAAATCTCCATCTACCGTTCCCACAACCCCAGCATTCAGAAAATAAACACCGGGATTCAGCAAACATTTAAAATGAAACTTCACTACAATTGTCGTTCCCGCTTCCACATACCTAACTGACTGAGTAGAAGCCTTCAAAGAAGCACCCGCCAACTCAAAACCGCTAATTGTTTTAATCAACATTCCAAACCTAACTTTGGAAGTTGACCGCGAGAAAGTGACAGAGTAAGTATAAATATAATCTTGACGGCCGATCAAGTGATTTACCACCTTTCCCTTCAGCGTCTCGATGTGGGGGTTGATAATTTCCGCTCCGCGAGACGGATACCTTACCGTATTCGACGGTATCATCCCCGGATCGTAAAATTCATCGTAATATTCCTTGGGTTTAGAGAGATGTTGCTCCGGTTTAACTTCCCTCTTTGTGCTTTCTAAATTAGCATCCTGAAGCTGGTCTTGACTTTCCTGTTTTGTCAGTTGGTTCAGAGTGCGAATATCTGACTTCAACCCCAGAACCTGATCCGGATCGGCATAAATCAGCTTTTGATACTTAGAAATTACCACCTTCGGCGTGTGAGCGAGCAGCAATTCACCGCTATCCATTAAAATCGCCGACGTACAAAGTTGCACCACCGAAGTAGCAGCGTGAGAAACAAATAAAATTGTTCCGCCACCTTCCTGAATGCTTTGCAAGCGGGCAAAACACTTGCGTTGAAAAGCTTCGTCGCCCACCGAAAGCGCCTCGTCTACCACCAAAATATCTGGCTCGACGCTAGTCGCAACGGCAAAAGCTAGCCTGACAAACATACCGCTAGAATAAGTTTTGACGGGCTGTTCGATGAAATCGCCAATATCAGCAAAAGCAGCGATATCGTCAAACTTTTCTTCAGTTTCTTTTTGATTGAATCCCAGTAACTGAGCGTTAAAAAACACATTTTGTCGCCCGGTAAATTCCGGGTTAAACCCGCTTCCGAGTTCCAACAAAGCGGAGACTCGCCCTTTAACCTCGACGCTTCCTGTGGTAGGAGTCAGCGTACCCACAATTATTTGCAGGAGAGTGCTTTTTCCCGAACCGTTGCGACCGACGATTCCCAGAGTTTGTCCTTGAGGAATTTCCAGATTGATGTCGTGCAGGGCCCAAAATTCGTCAGCAAGTTTTTTGCTGGGGTAAATAATTTCCTTTAAGCGGTCTCCGGGACGATCGTACCGCTTAAAGCATTTGGAAACATTTTTTAGTGAAATTACATTTTCTGTCATCCGATTTTAGATTTTAGATTTTAGATTTTAGATTGATATTATGTCCGCTCGAACTAAAAATAGGTTTGTAGTGAGTACGACCGTCCTCGGATTTTTATGAGGACTTGCATTCCGATGCTGCAAACACCTTTATGGGGATTTTAGATTGAAGAATTGACTTTAGCTCTAAAACAAATTTACAGCACGTCAGCAAAAGCGGGACGCAAACGCCGGTAAACCGCCAAACCTCCACAAAATATAGCAGCAGAAATTAGCGTGGCAACACCCCATTCGCCCCAATGCTTAACTTCTCCAAGCAGTATGAGGTCTCGATAAACCTCCGAGATGGCGGCCATTGGATTGAGCCAAAATATCCACGCTCGCCACTCTTGGGGGATGATGGATGCTGGGTAGACGATCGGCGTCAAATAAAACCAAAAATTTAGAATAACACCTAATGTCTGAGGAATGTCTCGCAAAAATACAGTCAAGCCGGCTGTCAAATATCCCAAACCAGCAGTTATCAGCAACTGAGGTATCCACACCAGCGGCAGCAAGCATAAAGTAGCGTTGAGCTTTTGCGACGACACTGCTACTATCACAATCAAAGCTGCTAAACCCAGAGAACTTTCAAGAAAAGCTGTAAAAATCGGCACTAGGGGCAGCAAACCGAGAGGAAATACCACTTTTTTTACTAAATTCGGCTGCCCCACCACCGATACTGCCGACTTGATCAAACCGCTGGTGAAGGCAGTCCAAGGCAGCAAACCTGCAAACAACCAGACTCCAAATGTAATGTCGCTGTTTTCTGGGAAGCCTGCAAGGCTGAGCTTTACCTTGAGGACGATCGAAAATACGTATGTGTAAATCACCAATTGCGATAGCTGATTCAGCAGCGGCCACAAATTGCCCAGAATCGAGCCTTTGTATTGAGATTCCAAGTCCCGGCGCACCAAGGTTGCCAGCAGATTCAGCTTCGCCCACCGCCGGGGCGTACTTGTCGGCCGCCGGCCACCCAGCCTTCGGGCCTTTTGGGCAACTCCTTTCACAGTTCTCTGCAATTTTTTCGCCCTCGTTCACTAGCTTCACACCTAAATCAACTCAAGCTACAATTGTGCAGCTTTTGCTAAACCGCAATTATTCCACAGCCCCGCCGCTTTGATCAAGCATCTGCCACCCTGGCTTGGGCTTCTTCCTTCTTTCTTCTTTCCCCTTCCTTCGGAGGTTATTTTAGCCGATCGCACCCCGCACTGCCGAACCGATCGCCCGTTTTTGCTCGTCATCGTAGCCCCACCGCCGGAAAAATTTTTCATACTCGCCGTTGGCATTCTGCAAACTTTCTAGCATTTGCGACGCTATAGTTTGACAGGCTGGCATTTGCAGCATTTGAATTAAATTGCGCGATCGCTCCTGCACTCTAGCAGAATCGGCCGCCATTTCCTCCTTTTGCTGGCGCGAATGATGTACAACCATTGCCGCCGACATCGCCAAATTTTTCACCAGCAGTTCTGCTACGATCTCAGGAGCCGATCGCAGCGCCTCGACTACTCCGGGTGACGGGTGATCTGCCTCCGGTCCATCGTCCGTTAGATAGGTGACAAAAAACCCCCTAGCACCGTTCTGTGTTTTCACCAGAGATGTAACAGCTTGCTGGATGTCGGCTTGTAAAAGTCGATCGGCCTCCATGAACGACAGTAAAGATTGAGTCAGCTCGATCGCCCCCTCAAAAGTTATGCTTTCCGATGCTAATAAAGAAGATGGAATACTCATAACGAACTCAATAATTGTAAAGATTCTGCTAACAATTGTAAACACTTCCCGCTGCCCGAACGCAGATAAATATGGCTATTATATCCTCCAAACAACAGCCCCCCGACCCAAATCTACCCGAAGACATAGCCCCGGCCCGTCGCAAAAAAGCCGCCAAACCCCAGGCGGAATCATTGCTAGAATCGCAAGAACTACCCGACGAAATTAACAGCAAACAAGACGACAAAATCCGGCCCCAGCGGCTAGCTGAATACATCGGGCAAAAAGACTTAAGAGAAGTTTTGGCGATCGCAATTGCAGCAGCCAAATCTCGCGGCGAACCTATGGATCACCTGTTACTCTACGGGCCTCCAGGGTTGGGAAAAACCACAATGTCGCTAATTCTAGCAGCAGAAATGGAAGTTGAATGCAAAATCACCACCGCCCCAGCCTTAGAAAAACCGCGAGATATTGTCGGATTGCTGATCAACCTCAAAGCAGGCGACGTGCTGTTTATCGACGAAATTCACCGCTTATCTAAAGTTACAGAAGAAATCCTCTATCCGGCGATGGAAGACTGTCGGTTAGATATTACGATCGGGCAAGGCAAAAGCGCCAAAATCCGCAGCATTCCCCTCAAACCATTTACCTTAGTAGGAGCAACCACAAAAGTCGGGTCGCTGACATCTCCATTGCGCGATCGCTTCGGCTTGATCCAAAGATTGCGCTACTACGAAATAGACGAACTTAGTCTAATTGTCCAAAGAACCGCCCAAGTTCTCGACACTCAAATCACCCCAGAAGGAGCCACAGAAATTGCCCGCCGAGCTCGCGGAACCCCCCGGATCGCTAACCGCTTGCTGCGACGAGTTAGAGACTACAGCGAAGTCAAAAATTTAAAGCCAATTGATGCCGAAGTTGCCTCACTCGCCCTGGAATTATTCAACGTCGATCCGCTAGGTTTAGATTGGACTGATCGGCGGATTTTGACAGCAATGATTGAGAACTTTAACGGCGGCCCAGTGGGCTTAGAAACCCTCGCAGCTTCTACAGGAGAAGATACTCAAACCATTGAGGATGTATACGAACCGTACTTAATGCAAATCGGATTTTTGCAGCGGACAAATCGCGGGAGAATGGTAACTCTTGCTGCTAGAAAACACTTGGGTTTTATTGAATAAAAAATGGGGCATGAGGCATGGGGTATGGGGCATGGGGCATGGGCATTGGTTATTGGTCATTCATTATTGGAGCCACTCCTAAATAACTAATAACTAATGGCTGATAACTCTTCTTATAAATTAAGTAGGGTGGGCACGGCGCACCTTACCGCTATCGGTAGGTGAAACCACTTTTTGCATCCAGGAATGAACTAATAACCAATAACTAATGACTGCTAATATAAATTAGTTTTCCATCTTTTTGACATCCGTAAAATCAGCTTTTAAATCATGGGAAACCAGCGAGGAATTACGCAATACTTTTTCTCGATCGCTCGCAATTTTTAGAGCGGTTTCCCAAGTAAAAGTAAAAGAATGAAAAGAATCCGCATCAATTCTATCTTCATCCAAATCCGCCATAACTTGCTTAAAAATCTCAAATAACTCTTCTTGCAACCGATCTATTTCCTCAAAAGTTCCGGCTTGGCGGCTTCTTTGAATCAAATTTAGAATAATCAAATTAAACTTGTCAGCTCGATTTTTTTGTTTCAGCAAAAAGCGCGCTCGCAACTGCCAAAGCCAAGAAACAAAAAGAGTAACAAACGAAAAAGACAAGCCGATAACATCGGAATTTGCTGCAAAAAAATCCGGCTTTTCGCGATCGTAATAAGCCTGAGCGCCCTCATGTACGGGCAAAGCCAAACCGCCGCTTTCCGACGGCTGACTAATCATGGCCGCCAAAGAATTAGTAGCTACCAAATTGCGGCGGTACTCGAACAAAATCCGCGTAATTTCCTTAACTATTACCGGATCGACATCCTCGCGAACCAACAGAGTAGCCTGCACCTCAACGCTAGGCAAATCCACATCTGGTACTGCGGGAGCCGCCTTGTAAGTACCCTTAGGAATCAAGTGAGCTTCCAGATACGGCCACTTAATTTTCATCGCCGCCGCTTGGTCGATGGGCACCAATTTGCTCCGCGTATTTTGCAGCAAATCGCTCACCAAATCGCTCCCCAGAGGTTGCACCCGAAAGATAGCATCAACCTCGCCGCTAGCAAACAAGTTATTAGTCTCAGCCCAAGAGCCAGTAGTAAACTGAAAATCGCTTTGTTTCAAACCGTAATGTTTGCTGACCAACCAAAAAGAACTGTAAGAAGTGCTGCCTTGCTCCCTCAGCGCAATATGTTTTCCTTTTAAATCAGAAACGCTTTCAATCCCAGACTGTTCCGAAACAATTAAATGAAAAACTTCCTTAAACAAAGAAGCAATTACCCGCGCTTGGGGCACTGCCCCCGTAGTGTTCAGGGCAATAGCTAACTGAGCCTCATTTGCCTGAAGCCGGCGCATATTTTCGTCACCGCCTTGAGTCTCAACAACTTTAATCCGCAGGCGCGGATTTTGTTGCATAACTACCTCAGCAATTGCTTGTCCGAAAGGATAATAATAGCCTGTCTTGCTTCCCGTCAGTAGGGTTAATTCATGGACTCGCTGCTTGTCTTTGTACACCTCCCAGCCAAAAACTCCAATCAGGACAACGCTTAATAGAGCAACGGGAAGCAGAAATTTATTTTGCATAGAGGTTGAGACTCGATCGTTAGAATGGCAAAATCAAAAGTATTCTAGTTAAAACTGAAAATTGGAATCGGGAAATTAGACGCGCCCGATAGTGGAGGAGCCAATACCCAATTCCGTGTTTGGCCGATGCTTTTAGGCCCCATCCGAGGGGAGATTTCCCATAGGGGATTTTAGATTAAGATTACCACTCAATCTAAAATCTACAATCTAAAATCTAAAATTGTCCGATGCTTTTAGGGCCCCATGCCTAATTCCCAATTCCCAATTCCCAATTCCCAATTCCCCATGTTAATATCCCTCAGAATTGAAAACTTTGCTCTAATTGACTGCCTGGATCTAGAATTTGGCCCGAGTTTGAACGTATTTACGGGGGAAACCGGTGCCGGTAAATCGATTATCCTAGATGCGATCGATGCAGTGTTGGGCGGGAAAGTCGATCGCCGATCGATTCGCACCGGAGCAGCGCGGGCAATATTGGAAGCTACCTTTGAATTGGACAAAGCCGCAGCTTTGTGGCTGGGCGAGCAAGAAATCGAACCCATAGACGGAAATTTAGTCGTTTGCAGCCGGGAAATTAACGCATCGAGCGGTGCTCTGCGTAGCCGATCGCGCTTGAACGGAATTTTCGTCAACCGCCAGTTAATGGATCAACTGCGCGATCGGCTCGTCGAAATTACCGCCCAAGGCCAAACCGTCCACCTCGGACAAGAAAATCTCCAGCGAGAATGGCTCGATTTATACGGCGGCAAAAAGCTCACTGAAGCGCGATCGATCATCACCTCCGCGTGGCTGGGAGCCAACAGCGCCAAAACCGCCCTCAAACGCAGGCGTCAGTCGGAACAGCAGCGACTGCAAAGACTTGATTTGTTAGAATACCAAGTCCGAGAACTCGGCGAAGCCCACATCGAAGACGCCGACGAACTCGAACAGCTAGAACACGAATCAATCCGGCTAGGCCACGTCGTCGAATTGCAGCAGCAGAGTTACCAAGTCCACCAAGCCCTTTACCAAAACGAGGGCGACAGCGCATCAGCCGCCGACTTGTTGAGCAAAGCCGAAGTAATTTTAAGCGACATGGCAGTTTACGATGTGCAGTTGCAACCAATCCTAGAAATGGTCAGCGATGCTTTAGCCCAAGCCACAGAAGCCAGCCGGCAAATTAGCAGCTACGGCGAACAATTAGAAGCAGATCCCGAAAGACTCGAAGAAGTAGAAGATCGGATTCGCGAACTCAAACAAATTTGTCGCAAATACGGGCCGCTCAAAGAAGCGATCGCCTACTACCAAAGCATTCAAAACGAACTAAATGAACTTTTAGAAGGAGGCGAGTCAATGGAAGCCTTAGAACTCGCATATCAGACTGCTTTAGAGCAATTAAAAGACGCTTGCAGCCACCTCACCACCCTGCGACGCGAAGCCGCCCTCAAACTAGAAACGCACCTCGTAGGAGAACTTAAGCCCTTAGCAATGGAAAAAGTGCAATTTCAAGTCGAGATATCGCCTTGTACCCCAACCGCTACCGGTGCCGACCAAATCGCCTTTTGTTTCAGCCCCAACCCGGGCGAACCTTTGCAACCTCTGGGGGCGATCGCCTCCGGGGGAGAAATGAGCCGCTTTCTGCTGGCCATCAAAGCCTGTTTTTCCCAAATAGAAAGCGCCGGTACACTGATTTTTGACGAAATCGACGCCGGAGTCTCCGGGAGAGTCGCCGGGGCGATCGCCAAAAAACTCTACCAACTTTCCGACAAACACCAAGTTCTCTGCGTCACCCACCAGCCGCTGATCGCCGCGATGGCTGATTTTCATTTTCGCGTCAACAAACAGACGATCGAAGCAGAACCAAGTATCGGCGAACCTGCTGCCGACTCCGAACCAGTCGAACGCACAGTAGTCAGAGTTGCCGCTCTCAACAGTGACCAGCGGCGGGAAGAACTGGCCCAACTCGCCAGTGGCCGCTCAGCAACAGAAGCTATCGCCTTCGCGGAATCCCTGCTTGTCGAAGCCGCTGGATTGCGCCAAACTGAGTTGGCAAAACCCTGACGACACACTTGAGCCGATCGGGGGGCCAAAAGGCGGAGTTTTTTCCGAGTCGGAGGTTACACTAAAAATGTCAACCGCAAATTTTACAAAAAAAAGCTGAAAACCCCGTGAATTTAGTGGGCTGAAAGCTAAGAACAGCAAAATAGAGAGAAATTCTAGTTAAAAACCACAATTGTGTAGAGAAGGGCACACATCACTAGCAACAGGTAGTGTCACAATTGCGGCTAGTCCCACCAGGCCACCCCTCTTTCATCAGTCCTCCCGCCAGTACGCATTCATGTTACGGTGGGCGATCGGCTCAAAGATAGGTAGAACTTACTTAAACCAGGCACGCACAATGTCAAAATCAGTTAATAAACCATTTAAACAGGATTCGCATTCTTTCAAAAGAGTGCAGCAATGACACAGCAGCCTTACCGTCGCACCAGCAGTTCACCAGCAATCCCAACTGAATTGGCCTTGCCCTGTGGCCGGAGTTCTGTAAACTGGGAAATACTTTCACACATAATTGAGTTTTGTGCGACAGGTGACTCACTAATGAACTTGCCCGCTCTCCTAGCTTAGAGACTAACCCTTACGCTTAAGATTCTGTAAAGGTCTATGAAATCTGCATCTTCCACCAATTACTCTTCTCTAGACAACGTGATTGATGTCGCTGTTGTCGGCGGTGAAAATCATCATCAGGAACGCTACTCTCCCCCTCCCCCTCCCCCTCCCTCTAGCAGCATTGCAATTATCCCCTACGACGGAAACTTTTCCAGCATTCTGGCCCCGTTAAACCAGCAAAGTTTCACAGTAGTAGTTAAGGAAGTAGAAGAAAAACTTAAGGTTGTTAATGACACCCTCGGAATGCTCGATAACATCCTTGGGAGTGAGGGATTTGACGCTATCCTCAACGATATGTTGCAGTCGATTACCCTCAAAACAGGGGAATTGCTCAATGCCGATCGCACCACGATATTTTTATTAGACGACGAAAAGAATGAACTCTGGGCGATCGTCGCTAAAGACGAAAATGGCAAAAATCTAGAAATCAGAGTTCCTGCCCACATGGGTATTGCAGGAGAAGTAGCCACCGAGAAAAAAGTGGTTAACATCCCTTACGATTTTTACAAGGACCCGCGATCGGCTAACGCCAAAAAAATTGAGGAAAAAACGGGATACCGCACTTATACAATGCTGGCAATGCCCCTGGTAAAGGAAGAAACAAACGAGTTAGTAGCAGTTGTTCAACTGATTAATAAACTTAAACCGGATCACCACAATCACACTACTATTCACGAACAAATCGACAAGAGTGGATTCACGGAAGAAGACGAACGAGTTTTTAAAGAATTTGCTCCCTCGATACGCTTAATTCTCGAATCGTCCAAATCTTTCTTGGCAGCAACTCAGAGACAGCGGGCAGCCACGGCGCTAATGAATGCCGTCAACGCTCTTTCTCAGAGCAGTTTAGACTTAGAAGATACCCTCAAAAGGGTGATGGATCAGGCCCAAGAACTCATGAACGCCGATCGCAGCACCCTGTGGCTAATCGATGAAGATAAAGACGAACTCTGGACGAAAATCCTGATCACAACAGGTCAACTTCAAGAAATTCGCATGCCCAGAACAGCCGGTTTTGCAGGCATCGTCGCCCAATCCGGCGAACCGCTGTTGATTCCCTTTGACGTATACGACGACCCCCGCGCAGAAAATGCAAAAAAAATAGACAAACAAACTGGCTACCGCACTTGCAGTATGCTTTGTATGCCAGTGTTTAACTCAGACAAAAAATTGATTGGCGTCACCCAATTAGTTAATAAAAAACGACCACAAGAAGAATACCCCCCCTACAACCCGGAAGATTGGCCTCACGCCCCCGAACAGTGGAAAGCGAGTTTCAATCGCAACGACATGGAATTTATGAAGTCGTTTAACATCCAAGCCGGAGTGGCGCTGCAAAACGCCAAACTGTTTGCAGAAGTCAAACAGCAAGAACAAAGACAAAAAGATATGCTGCACGCCTTGACTAACGGCGTGATTTCTACAGATAAAAAAGGCAATATAGTAGCGACCAATCCCAGTGCCAAAAATTTGCTGGGTGTCAGCGATGCCGAATTAGCCGAAGGTCAATCTTTGCGCGAGTTAATTAAGTTAGAAAAAGGCGATTTTGCCAAATGGTTTGATGCGTCTTTGTCTCCCGAAGACGATAACGACCGCCAGCAGTATTACCCAGATCAAGTTTTACTCTCCTTGGAAGGAGAAGGGCAGAGTATCAATCTCTCGATTAATTCAATGACTGACGCTACCGACCCCAACAAGGTAAACGGCGCGTTAGTCGTCATGGAAGATATTAGCAGCGCCAAGCAAATCAAAAACTTGATGTACCGTTACATGACGCCAGAAGTAGCCGAAGCTTTGTTAGCTTCAGGGGATACTGGATTGGGCGGTAAGCGCAAAAACGTTTCGGTGCTGTTCTCAGACATTCGCAGCTATACCACACTTACGGAAAAATTGCAAGCCGAAGAAGTGGTAGTGATGCTGAATAAATATTTTGAAGTGATGGTAGATGTCGTATTCGAGTACGGAGGGACTCTCGACAAATACATCGGCGACGCTCTGATGGCAGTTTTTGGCTCTCCAGCGCCCCTAGAGGATCATGCTTGGTGCGCCATGCAAACGGCGGTGAAAATGCGGGAAAAACTGGCCCTGTTCAATCAAGAGCGTATGGCGAATGGGGAATTGCCGATCAGCATTGGTATGGGCGTGCATTCCGACGAAGTTGTCAGTGGCAACATCGGTAGTAGCAAACGCATGGAATTGACTTCGATCGGAGACGGTGTAAACCTTGCCTCTCGCTTAGAAGGCGCTAGCAAGCAGTACGGCACCGACTTAATCATCAGCGACAATACTTACAGAGATTATGCCGATCGGCTGTACGTGCGAGAACTCGACTTTATTACTGTCAAAGGCAAAAGCGAACCCGTAATCGTTTACGAACTCGTCGGCATCCGCGAGGGATACTCGCCAGTGGGCAAGTCACTAACCGAAACACAGCAACAAATTATAGAACATTACACGAAGGGGCGCGAACATTACAAAACTCCCGTTAGCCAAAGACTTTCAGAAAGTGAGGTGAAAAACATCTTAAAGGATGTCGCCGAAATGCCGGAGGCAGAGATTAAGAAACTCTCCTACAATTTAGAGCAACAGTTGGAACACGAACTCAGGAACCTGTTATATCAACTGAAAAAGCTGTCAGAGTACGACCCGAAAAACCTGTCCGAAGCAGACAAACTCATCGTACTGTTGCAGCCAGAAATCCAACTGCTGAAATTGGAAGGAATCAAAAACCTCTCGGAAGACGAAGCCAAAGTGCTGCTGCAAGCAAAAATCAAGCCCCTATCAGCAGACGATATTAAATACTTGCAAGAAGGCGAAGTCAAAAAGCTGTTGGAAGCAGACATCTTAGAACCATCAAATCCTCAAATCAAGCGGCTGAAACCAGGAGAGATCAGGCAGCTATTGCAGGCGAAAATTAAAAGTCGGGCCTGCGAGACAGTTGCAGAAATGTTAGATGAGGAATTTGAAAACCTGGGACTCGATCGGGTGAAAAAACTGCTGAGCGAGTTTAAGAAAGCCTTAGAACCAAAAGCCAAGCAAGCTTTTACAGACGCCAAACGCGAATTTAACGCCGTTCTGGAAGTTGACCCGAAAAACAAGGCAGCTAAATTGCACGTCGATCGCTGTATGTTATTTCAGCATAGTTTTTCAGACGTACTCAACTGGGATGGTGTGTGGAATCTCACAGAAAAATAGCAGTAGCCCACAGCAAATGCTGGCGGTGGCGTCAGGGTTCCGGGTGGGGGCGATCGCGATCGGGGGTGCGCCTCCCATCCCACCACCAATTAACCTGAATATCCTATTGAGGTAATTGTAAATAAGCTCCAACAGGTATTATGGTTATCAGGAAGATGGGTTTAAAACCCTGTCGTTTTAGGACGGCTTTGTATTAAAATGCTGAATACTCAAAGGATCTTTAGGCTCAAGACACGTTGAAACAGCTACGATGAGAGCAAACTTAAAGACAGCTAGAAGGGCAATGGTTGACTCTAACCCGTCCGGCAAGAGTAAAAGTCGCCATAGGGCATTGGGAGACTTTAAACGGACAGGGAGGGACTGTAAGACTACTCCGGTAGCAAGACCCGATGAACTGTCAAGAATCACCGCTGAAGAGAACGGGCGTGAGTATGTCAAATAACCGGATTTGAATTTGCAAGCGAGATGCCGGGGGTTTCGCCCTAGGTGTTTCGATCGCACTACCTACCGCAACAAACTTAGCACTTCTATTATTTGAAGCGCTTAAAAATAGTTATGACTGGCGGCAGCGTTACCCGGTTTCTGAGAAAAATCTTGGAGAAAGGTGACGAAACATCCGCTCAAAAACCGGGTTTCTCACCCCGCCTGCGTAAGTCTTAATAGCGTTAGCAGCTCGTAAAAAGAGCTTCGTTCGCAGATAGTCAATGTTCTAGTCTTACATATAGAAAACCACTAGCGTCAGTTATGAATAATTGGAATTCGCAATCGGGAGATGTTGAGTGGGTAGATCAGGTTTACCAACTATTGCTGGAGATTGCTCGGAGCTCCCTGTCAGATATCCCCAGAATCCCGGAAAATATCACTGTTAAGGCTATCCCTCTGATCCAGAAGGTACAAAGCATTCAGCAAAGACCTGACGGGCAAGTGTTCAAATCTGGTTCCTTTTCAGTAAACGATCACGAATGGGTCGATCGAGTCTGTCAACTATTGGTAGAACTAACCAGCGCGTCTTTGTCCGAACAGCCCAAAATGCCGGAAAACCTGGCAGGCCGATCTTTAGCCCTCGCCGATAGAGCACAAAAAATTAAAGAAGATATCGAAGAAAATGCAGCCCAAACCCCAGCAGATGAAGATGACAATTCTTTAGAGTCTCCAGAGGCGCTGCTTTCCCTCTTGCACCACAGTTTGAAAGCTCAGCGCGCCAAAAGCTACAACCCCGATGCCCCCGAATGGCAGCAAGTCTTGAGCCTGCTCGACGTAGTGCAGTCAATTTACAAGCAAATCCAAAATTAAATTCAAGCTTAACTCAGGGGCATCTTCCGCAGTGCGCGATCGCTGGCTTTTAAAGGCAGTTGCTCTTTGACAGAATTTTTTTTGCTGTAGCCCGAACATTTCCGATTATTGCACTTTTGTCAACTACACTAGGTTTAATCGGTTCTAGGGCAAGAGAACATGAGCGGACAAAACATCGGCGATTTGTCAAAAGAAATATTAGCCGATCGCTATCAGTGCGATCGGCGGCTCGGCAAGCAAGCAGGACGGCAAACTTTACTTGCCCGCGACTTAAAAACGCAACAGCAAGTAGTAGTCAAACTCCTCTCATTCAGCAGCGACTTTAACTGGGAAGACTTAAAACTGTTTGAGCGAGAAGTCGAAACCTTAAAATCCCTATCCCATGTCGCAATTCCCCGATATCTAGACTCCTTTGAAATCGACACCCCCAGCCGCAAAGGATTCGCCCTAGTTCAGAGTTACATCGAAGCCAAATCCCTACAAGAATATCTTTCAGACGGCCGCACCTTCAGCGAAAGCGAAGTCAAACAATTAGCCACAGCATTATTAGACATCCTCGCATACCTGCACCAGCGACAGCCCCCGGTGATTCACCGCGACATTAAACCCAGCAATATTTTACTCAAAAATCGATCGGGCAACAGCGTGGGCGAAGTCTACCTAGTCGATTTTGGTGCAGTTCAAACTCTAGCAACCCAACAAGGGAAAACAGTCACCGTTGTCGGAACTTATGGCTATATGCCGCCCGAACAATTTGGCGGGAGGGCGGTTCCCGCTTCCGACTTGTACGGCTTGGGAGCAACATTAATCGCCTTAATTACCAAGCAGCATCCTGCCGACTTGCCACAGCAAGATTTGCAGCTAGAATTCGAGCAATTCACCAAACTCAGTCCCGGTTTTACCAATTGGCTCAAGTGGATGACCCATCCCAGTTTAGATCGCCGTCCCGGCTCAGTGCAAATCGCAAAAAAAGTTCTAGAAAAACCACAGATAATAAATAAATATTCCCTGCCATTGAGACAGGGAAAAACGGTGGATACCTTTAGCTTGTTCAAGAATGCGATCAAGCGCAGCACTAGGACAGCATCTCAAGCTGTAGGAGCTTGTGTAGCAATTTACATCACCTTTCTTTTTTTGAATCCGCAGATGGGGCTCGCGGGAGTAACCTTGGGCTTTTTTCTCGGCTTGCTGGTGGGTTTTGGGAACGGAATAATCGCAGCAATTGTGACGCGCTTGTGGTTTTTCCCCCTAACTAATCCTAAACTTCACCGACAAGTTTTAAATGCAATTAGTAGCGTAGTTTTTACCTCTGCAAGCGTCATCTTGTTGCACCAGACGATGTATAGGAATGTTGGAGAAGTTTCCTTGTCTTATATTTTATTCGTGCTTGGAACGTCGCTAATTCTAGGACTGTCTATGGGGGCAGCTACCAAGTCTATTGCCCGGTGGTATCAAAAAGAAAGTGGACTTTAATCTCAAATTTATATAAAGTAGGTTGGGTTGCACTCAAGTTAAAATAATGGTAAAAAAAACATGAAGGGAAAAATATTAGCAGAACGCTACGAAGTGCAGCGACAACTAGGAAAACAAACTGGCCGCCAAACGCTGCTGGCTCGCGACTTGCAAACTCAAAAATTAGTTGTCATCAAACAGCTATTCCTCGGCAGCGATTTTGAATGGCAAGACCTCAAGCTATTTGAACGGGAAGCGGAAACTTTAAAAGCACTTGATCACCCAGCAATTCCGCGCTACCTCGACTACCTGGAAATTGACGAACCTGATACTAAAGGATTTGCCCTGGTACAAACTTATGTAAAGGGGAAAACTTTGGAAGAGCATTTGCGTTCGGGGCGTACTTTTAGCGAAAGCGAGGTGAAAGAATTAGCTAAATCGCTGTTAGAAATTTTGAGTTATTTGCACCAGCAATATCCGCCTGTTATTCACCGCGATATTAAACCCAGCAATATTTTACTGCACAGCAGATCCGGTCACTCGGTGGGACAAGTTTATTTAGTTGATTTTGGTTCGGTGCAGAACCAAGCTGCAAAATTTGGCGGCACAATTACAGTAGTGGGAACTTACGGATATATGGCACCAGAACAATTTGGGGGGCGCTCGGTTCCGGCTTCTGACCTTTACGGTTTAGGTGCAACTTTAATTTATTTGGTAACGGGTTTGCATCCCACAGAACTTTCGCAGCAGGATTTGAAAATTCTATTTGCCGATCGGGTAACGCATCTCAACCCCGATTTAATAGATTGGCTGGAGTCGATGACAGAACCTAGTTTGGACAAACGCTTATCTTCTGCTGGGGAAGCATTGCGCTCCCTAGACGAAAATCCCTTCGTCATCAACAAAATCAACAAAAATCTTAGTGCAATGCAGCCGCCAAGCAGCGAGCTTAAACTAACCAAAAATTCGGAGTTTATAGAGTTTGTTGTAATTCCGCCACAGGGAGTCGGTTTTGGTTTAATTGCACTGCTATCGGCGGCGGTTCCTACGAGTTTATCCTTATTATTTGGTTCTTACCCGTATGTCGGCAACATCAATAATTCACTGATAAATACCCTAATTATTATGATCTCAGGATTTTTTTTGGCTGCGGTAGGACTAATGTTTATATGTGCGCTATTCCGAGAATTGCGTCTCAAAATAGATCGGCAGCAAATCTCCTATAGGTGGCATCTGCTGGGGTTGAAATGGAATTATTCCCAGCCATCCCCCAGAGAGGAGATTTGCCAGTTGGAAATGGAACAAATTGAATATGTTCTGCCTGACACGCAACAGAATTTGTACAGAGTTTATCAGGTGATAGTTCTAGCTGGCAACCAAAAATATCGACTAGGAGTGAAGCAGGGACTAAATGAATCAGAAATCGAGTGGTTAGCAACAGAACTGAGCAAGTGGTTGGGATTGAAAATTAAAATAACTTGGCCATACCTTCCAATGACGGGATGCGGAGGCTGAAAATATCTCTCGCTCGCCAAAACAAAGCATTCCGCCCTCAACCTGTGGGATGGGCGTCCCGCCCGTCCAGTGTATTTGCCACGCAGGCGGGACACCCCACAAGCATCATCCTCAAATTGTGCAACCCCGATCACACTCGTCCGCTTTCGGTCAATCTCATGCAGCATCGATCCCGATCGCCCGTAAAATGCTATCAAAGGGATTTGGCAAGTAGCACTCATCCCAATCATCTGTTAACTTGGAGATATTGTTGTGGACTTATCGCTAATTCCGGCACAGCCGAAACCAGGACTGCTCAACGTCCTCATCGAAATTACCGCCGGTAGCAAAAACAAGTACGAATTTGATAAAGACTTACAAGCCTTTGCTCTCGATCGGGTGCTTTCTTCCTCAGTCCAATATCCGTGCGACTACGGCTTCATACCCAATACCTTAGCCGATGATGGCGACCCCCTCGACGGCATGGTCATGATGGATGAGCCCACATTTCCAGGGTGCATAATCGCAGCCCGTCCGATCGGAATGCTGGAAATGATCGATGGAGGCGACAGGGACGAAAAACTTTTGTGCGTTCCCGACAAAGACCCCCGCTATGCTCACTATAAGTCCCTCAAAGACGTAGCACCCCACCGCTTAGACGAAATAGCCGAATTTTTTAGAACCTACAAAAATTTGGAGAAAAAAGTCACCGAAATTCTGGGTTGGCAAGATGTCGATCAAGTCATGCCCTTAGTGGAAAAGTGCATCGCAGCCGATCGCAAATAAGCCCCTAGCCCGCACTCCTCGACTGCAACCCGACTAAAAACTCAGGAGACCGAACTTAAGGCGATGCTGCACGTCCGGCGATGCAGTCGAGGCACAGGTGGCTACAATTTCAAATCAGTCGTGAATGCCGACTCACCGGAACGGCATTCCTCAAAACCGCGCCCCGGCCCCAATCTTGAAAAAAATACTACTCATAGAGTAAGATGAAGCGCAAATTATACCCGTGGGGAATGCGTTCTACATTTGAGGAAATTTAACCCTAACAACTCTGGTTCGGCGCTATCTTAATCTCAGAACACAGAACACGCCGGGCAGCCCGCAGGGTGCAAAAAATAATCTCTCAAGCGTGACATCTCCTACACGAATCGGTAAGGTTGAGAATTCTAACAGCCCAAGTATTAGGCACTCGAATGGTTTCCCGATCAAGCGCTTTATTATAGTACAGATTGCTAAAGACTAAAAACTAAAAAGTAAAAACTAAGATTTCAACTCCCAAGTTCCTGCCACCAAAACTAAAAAAAATGCCAGATTCCGCACCCTCTCTAGCCAATCCACAGCCTTCCGAGCACAAAGCCACTATGGAAAATAGTCCTTTGACCGAGTTTGTCGTTCAGTTTTGGGGCGTGCGGGGCAGCATCGCCACCCCCGGCACCAAAACACTTCGCTACGGAGGGAACACCTCCTGTGTAGAAATGCGCTTGGGCAAAAAACGCCTGATTTTTGACGGCGGCACCGGTCTGCGAGTTCTAGGGCTCAACCTGCTGCGGCAAATGCCGGTGGAAGCCCATATGTTTTTCAGCCACACTCACTGGGATCACATTCAAGGGTTTCCGTTCTTTACTCCCGCCTTTATCCCAGGGAACTGCTTTCACATTTACGGTGCGATCGCCCCCAACGGCACTACAATCAAACACCGTCTTGCCGACCAAATGGTACACCCCAATTTTCCCGTCCCCATCCAAGTCATGCAATCAGACCTCAAATTCAACGATTTGACGCCTGGGGATATTCTCGAACTCGACGATGTGAAAATAGAAACGGCACTGCTCAACCATCCCAACACCGCGATCGGATATCGAGTCACCTGGGAGGGACACACAGCCGTCTACTGCACCGATACAGAACACTTTCCCGATCGCCTAGACGACAACGTGTTACACCTAGCTCGCAACGCCGACGTGCTGATTTACGACGCTAACTACACCAACGAAGAGTATTACGACTTCAAAACCCCGAAAGTCGGCTGGGGACACTCGACTTGGCAAGCAGGAGTAGAAATAGCGAAAGCTGCTGGAGTCAAAAAAATCGTGATGTTTCACCACGATCCAGGCCACGACGACAATTTTCTCGATGGCGTAGAAGCAGAGGTGCAGGCAGTTTTCGCCAATAGCTGCTTAGCCCGCGAAGGCATGAGCATACCAGTAATTTAACCAAAAATAAATTCAGAATTATGAAACAGGAAAAACCCCGCAAACGTCGCAGAGTAGGCTTGCGGGGGCTTTACTCAACGTTGCTATTGTTGATAATTATCTGCTGTACCTGCGGCGGATGGGTTGCTGCTCAGACTGCCTACTCTCGCACTCCGGCGCGACTTGCTCAGGTTTCTTCGATCGAGGATACTGGTACGGTCGATCGCATCCCCGAACGCTACCAACTCGGACAGCAACTGTATCTAGAAAACTGCGCCACCTGTCACATCGCTTTACCGCCGCAAGTATTACCTACAGAAACCTGGCGTCGGTTGCTGCAAGATCCCCAACACTACGGACAAACCATCAAACTGCTAGTAGACCCGCCCCGCCTGCTAGTCTGGAACTACCTGCAAACTTTTTCCCGTCCCCAAGCCAAAGACGAAGAACTCGCCTATCGAGTCGCCAGTTCTCGCTATTTCAAAGCACTGCACCCCAAAGTCAAAATGTCACAACCCGCAAATATCAGCAGTTGCGTTACTTGTCACCCCGGTGCATCTAAATACAATTTCCGCAAGCTTACCGCCGAGTGGCAAAACTCTCCGTAGCGAATGCAGGACTTATCCACAAACTCTTGAGTAGGGGGTTATGCGGGCTGATTGGATCGTGGGTTTATGCGTCGAAGGCGGATGAGGAGGTTTTTTGATTAGTTAGCTGACTTAGCCTTCATCTTCCATCACAGTTTCCTTGAAATATGGGTAAGGGTTCAAGTCGAATTCCTGTCCGTGTAATTGAAAAAGCTTTTTCTTGATTTCTTTGTGTTCTTCTTTTGCTTTTCGGCGCCCATATACCTGATTATTTTGTTCAATTTGCTCAATCAAAAACACTATTGCCTCTTTATCAAAGACTTTAAGGTAAGGAGATATGGCTTGCTGAAATCGAGAGTCTGCCTCATGATACCATCTGCTAGCACAGTAATAACTAGATAGTATGCGACAAAATAAATTTTGCCACTCTTCTGTATCAGCTATCTCAAGCAAAAATTTTAATTCTACCTCCTCAAAATTGAATTTAATATCGTTTTCTATTAAAGATAAGATGTCTTTATAGTGTCCCTTTAAATTCTCCTTCACAAACCATCCACAGATTTTGCTTGTCTGAGTAGTTTCAACATTATGCTGTATTTTAAGTTTCGCATCTTCATTAAGAAGATCATAAAATTGAGGATTTTTTGACAAATAAATTACTAAACGCTCCAAAGTGAGCGGACTCGATGAAACATCACTATAATAGTCTTTCTCTCCTTTTATTTGGTTGAGAATACTTTCGCGCTTCCGATTTCCGATTACCTCAAGTGTTCGCAAATTGATATCTCTGTTTTTTATGCAAGCTTCGTTTTCCAGCTTAAATACCAACTTCCACAAACTTCTATAAATAGAAAGTTCAACTTCAGGTTTAAGTCTACTTAAATATCGACTTTCTACATATCTTTTTACTTTTTGTCTAGTATTAAGTTGTGGCGCTGTTTCCGCAATATTCACTAAAAGTTCGTCAATTATTTTTTTAGTGTAGAAAGGTGGCTTTATAAGCAAATCTTCCAGAGTATTTCTAATCAGCGCCCTCACAGTTTCTTTGTTAGGTGTATGTAATTGTCTATCTGAGTCTAATATAGGGTGAGCGGATAGATGGCGTTGCTGTTGAAGATATACCAGATTTGCATATTCTGAGTGATCCAATAGCTTTGTATGTTTATGGGTATGCTCAATCAGTTCAAATTCCCAAGAGGGTGATTTGGGATTATCCTTTTGTGATTTTGTAATGCCATCAAGAATTGTTTGTGCACCTGAATCTTCATATAAATCAACAAGATATTCAAGTTTATACACTATGTCACAAACAGCGACAGACCAAAGCATTACCACTGCGGAACGATAGTTGCCATTGTGGTACGAAGATAGAACTTCTTGAAAATAATCTTTTGTCTTGCCGTAATGTATTTTTTCGGAAAGATTTTCTAAAGAAAATTCTAACATTACAAATATTTTCCTAAATTATAGCTTTCTGGTGAAACAGCTAAGAGCATTTCACATTTTCTTCTTTCGTTTATTCTTGTTCTAATAAGCTCATTAATTTCTGAGCAGCATCACCATAATCATAAGGCGACCAAACACGATAAGCCGCGCCATTATCCAATGGCTTTAACATTTCTTCTTTCGCCAATTCAGCCATTAAAAATTGCATCATTTGAAACTTCTCGGCAGGGGATAACTGCCGAAGTTGGTCTAATAATTCAAGATTTGACATAAAACGCCATTGAATTCATTTTTCTATCTTACCACGACCTTGAGGTTTAAACCACTCCAAAACATCACTGTCTATGCGTAAGGTGAGTTGAGCTTTAGTCTGAGGGTTGGGCAAACCTCGCCGAACTACTGCTAAGCGCCAACATTTTAGGCGTAATTTCAGGGCAATCAGATAAATCAATATCTCGATCGCTTATGGCATCGAGGCGTTGCCAGTCAGTTTGAGATTTGCTCGAAGTAAATTCGTTGTTCATATTTGGTTGCTGTAAAACACCAACTAAACAGGCAAAAATAGTTCGGAAAAACTAATTTCAATCTCAGGAAAAGCTAGCATTCTAATCGCAGCATTATCTGCAACAACTATCTCAGATTGATAGCCTCCCGGTGCAGGATTCCGGTAAATATATGCCTCGCGCGCAGCTACATCTAAAATCCAATATTCAGGGATATTTGCTCTCGCATAAATCGGGGCTTTTTCCCGGCGGTCAATTTGTAAGGTCGAGTAGGAAACTTCAATTAACAGCAAGATTTCGCTAGGATTTGGGTGATGGTCGCGATAATCTCCCGGATCGATACAAACAATAGCTATATCTGGTTCCGGTTCCGAAGTTGCTAAAGTAATTGGCAACTGCACGCGAATTAATGCTAAATCTCTTAGCAGGTGTTGTAGATATCGATCGCTGCGTTGGGTTGTAGCAGCATGGGGTGGAGTTTGTGCGCTCATTTCCACAATTCTCCCATCTAGCAATTCAATCTTATCACCTTCAGTGAGAATGCCAGCTTCAATCATGCGGTGATATTCTTCGACTGTCCAAGTTCTTTCTTTTGTTGCTGTCATAATCTTTGCCTGCAAAAGCTTACTTCATATTATAGTAATTGCCGATTCAATCAAAAAACACTGGTTTGTCCGGTGCTGGTCGAGAACCCTTTTGAAAGCGTTCCCAAGACTGTTTTAATTGAGCAGGATCTGGATAGTCGCGATCGTAAACCACCAGGACATTCGTCAAATTCCGTCCCGGCGGCAATAAAATCTGCCCTTGATGAGCCAAACCCACGGAAGCACCACCGTCCAAATTCATCGCTTCAAAACAGCCGTAGCACGGGCGAGGGCGGGACGCATCGCTTGCATAACCTTAGCTTCTGCTTCCAAAGACAAACTATAAAAAAAAATTATCAAAAATAACTTCTCTCTCGAAGTCGGAAAGCCGATCGCCGTTCTCGAACCCACGCCCAAAACATGAGAATCTTTAAAACCTTCCGATAAAGGAGACAGCCAAACTTTCCCCCCTTTAACCAATCTCGGCCCGCAAGTCAAAGAAAACCAATATTGACTCCAATCCAGCTTACGCTTACTGGGCCTCGCACCTTACAAATAACCTCTCGCTTTACCCTCATCAATAACTCTGACGGCTAACGGTGAAGTTTTGCGACTGCCGATAACGTCTGTTGCCAAACCGACCAAACTCGCTAGTCAGTTCCAACTGAGATGTTGCACCATTGTCAATAAGCCTTTGATGAACGGGCTCTGGGGCCCGTTCCACAAGAGGAAAATCTACTCTTTGTGGAACAGGCCGGAAAGCCTGTTCTTGAGAATGGTACCCGATGTGAGTTCCAACCGAGTGCTTAGCAGCAGCTTGAGTGGCATAGAAGTAAAAAATCTGTGCCTTTAGCTACTTTTTGACAAATTGTTATGATATCTTAACTTTAGCGGAGGCTAGTTCCGACAATTTAAGAAACCTGGTTATCAAGTAACCTGATTTATGATTGACCGTAAAAAAATTCGACAGAAATGGGAAAGTTATTGGTTTAAAACCTTTGGGAGATGGCGATCGTGTCCATTGAGCTGCCCAATAGACCGACCTCATCCTCGGCATATTTTTTGGAGTTGGATTGGCAGTTTTTTGGCAATTACTGCAACGTCCTATCTTGCCGTAAAAACTAATTCTCCTTTACTAATGGCTCCGTTTGGCGCTACAAGCGTTCTGATCTTTGGTGTCCCTGACAGCCCCTTGGCTCAACCCCGGAATGTCATTGGGGGCAATTTCTTAGCTGCTCTCACCAGTTTAATGATTCTGCATTTTCTCGGTTCTTCTCCCTGGGCGATGGGAATGGCTGTTTCTACTGCGATCGGAATTATGCAGATTACCAGAACTCTACATCCGCCTTCGGGAGCAGTTGCCTTAGTCGTCATGATGACCCAACCAGACTGGAAATTTTTGCTAACACCTGCTTTTGAGGGATCAATAATCTTGGTCTTGTGCGCCGTCATCTTTAATAATTTAGCGGCAGAAAGGACGTATCCCAACCACTGGTTATAGCATTGTCTCTAATTCTCTAATCCTTCCCTTGGGAGCACTACCAAAAATTGGGATGCTCCCTCGATTCCTTCTTCCTTTTTCGTTCTTTCTTCCATCCGTTAGATCCCGATTTACTGCGCGTTGCCGAACTTCCTTCTGCTAGATCAATCAAAAAACACTGATTTGTCCGGCCTTGGTCGAAATCCCTGTTGAAAGCGTTCCCAGGACTGCTTTAACTGAGTCGGCGCTGGATATTCGCGATCGTAAACCACAAGGACATTCGTCAAATTCCGTCCCGGCGGCAATATCCCTTCGTCAGAATTTAGCAGCCCGTCGAAAAAATCCCGCTGTGTGTTTAGGCGGGGATAATCCATTTTACTGATTTAAAATCAGTAAAATTACTGATGTTTAAGCTTTGTCATCTATCTTAAGATATAAATCCTGAAGCGATCCGAGGATCATTAGGGAAGTACCACGGGAGCATTACCCATACCAGGTATCGCTGATGGACAAGAACGATGAGAATTGCCCCATCCGCTACAGCTAGTTTCCACCAAAGCACAATTTTTCCTACCCATAAGAAAAGATGAATCAATTGAAGCAGTCGGTAAAGCAGTTTTGGTCGATCGCCAACCCCTACTTCTTTTCCAGAGAAAAATGGGGAGCTAGGGGGTTGTTCGCCCTCGTAATGTTATTAATGCTAGGTTTCAATGGTGTAAGCATAGTCCTGAGCTATATTATGCGGGACTTGATGAATGCAGTCACGGGAAAGAATGTTTCAGACTTCTATAAGATGTGGCTGATGCTATTGGGTGTGTTTGCCATATTCACGCCCATTATGGTTTCCTTCTTCTATTCGCAAAATGTACTGCAACTCTACTGGCGAAAGTGGCTAACGAATCACTTACTGAAGAAATATTTTAGCAATCAAGGTTTCTACAAAATTAAGTTCAATGATAAGGTTGATAATCCCGATCAGCGTTTAGCTGAAGACGTTAATTTGTTTGTTAAGCAAAATATTGATATTTGGGGATTATTATTCAACCAAATTGTCACAATAATTTCTTTTCTCGGCGTTCTCTTTACAATTGACAAGGCACTGACTTTAGTTGTATTGATACTGGCTGCTTTTAGAACTGTTTTCACTATCTTTATAGGTAAGAGGTTAAGTAGATTAAAGTTTAATCAGTTACAACGAGAAGCAAATTTTCGCTATAGTTTGGTTCATCTTCGAGACAATAGTGAATCCATTGCATTTTACCGAGGTGAAGAGCGTGAATTTAGTGCAGTATCACAGCGATTTAATGAAGTTTTGAATAATTTTAATAACCTGATTGTCTTGCAGCGTAACCTTGGTTTCTTTACCCAAGGAAGCCAGATGATATTTACAAATTTACCTATAGTTTTTTTAGCTCCTCGATACTTTGCGGGCCAGATAGATTTTGGGCAGGTAACGCAAGCTTCTGGAGCGTTTGTGTCTATTTTAAGTGCCCTGGGCTTTATTGCCGAGAATTTTGATATGCTAACTAACTTTACCACTCAGATTAATCGTTTAGGAACCTTTGATCGGGTTCTGTCCGAGCAAATGGCAGCACCTCGAGCGGGCATGGCAACGATTGATGTTGTGGAACAGGACTATCTAGCCCTCCAACAGGTTACCTTAGAGACGCCTAACTATGAGCGAATCTTAGTTAGAGATTTATCTTTCAAGGTGGGGCAGGGTGAAAGCGTCTTGATTGTTGGACCTTCTGGCGCTGGCAAGAGTTCGTTAATGCGAGCGATCGCAGGATTGTGGAATGCGGGTACGGGTTGCATTGTCCGTCCTAAACCGGAGGAAACGCTGTTTTTGCCCCAACGGCCTTATATGCTGCTAGGGGACTTACGCAGCCAATTGCTATATCCCAACACCAGCGGTCAAGTTACTGATAAACAACTGCACGAAGTGCTCGAACAAGTCAATCTTTCCCATTTGCCAGAACGGGTAGGTGGATTTGATGTGGAATTGGAATGGGCTGATGTTTTGTCACTAGGAGAACAACAACGGTTAGCATTTGCACGCCTACTGCTGACTAAACCTCGCTACGCTATTTTGGATGAATCAACGAGTGCATTGGATGTGGCTAACGAGAGACGGCTCTATCAGTTGCTCAAAGAAACAGGAACTGCCTTTATCAGTGTCGGTCACCGTCCGACTTTGGTACAGTATCACGAGCAGGTCTTAAGGCTAGTTGGTAATACCAATTGGCATCTGATATCGGCTAAAGATTACAGCCCCGATCTCGCCGAGTTTGGTTGAAAAATGCAATTGCCGAACTGCAAGTAATGGTCTTTACCGTACCCGCCTCAAAATTCCAGGCGTGCGATCAGGTAGAACAGGAGTAACTGGGACGATCGTAAACGGCAAACTCGTCAAAAAACACTGTATCTTATAGCGGGAAGGGAGTAAGACTCGGATGCTCCCCGCAAAACGTCCTGATCATCAAAAACTCTAAGAATGGCTAAAGCCCATAACGTGACGTAGCCTCCGCACTTCCACGTCCTAGGCTGGGAAAATGGTATTTCCCAGCCTAGGGGTTGAAACCGTTGCAGCTTTATCAGGATAAGGGCATATTTTGACCCAGCGCTTGAAATCGCTACAGCTTCATTAGACTTCTTGCAAAAGTCCTTTCGATCAAATTTTCGGACGGGCTCTCCGGCCCATCCCACAAGATAAAAAACTTTTTGTGGGACGGGCCGGAGAGCCCGTCCCAGCTATTTTTGCAAGAGGTCTATTACGTTGCCTGCAATAAATCCATACAGCACTTCCGGATGTTATGAGGTACAGTAGCAGCAATTAGTAAACCAGTTTTTAAGATGTTTCGGATTAATTAAGTCAAGAGCCACAGCAATTATGGTGTAAACCATTTTAGTGGTGGTTGGTGAAAACTGGATCAATAAAGATTTGAGTTGCGACCACCATAATTCAATTGGATGAAAATCAGGAGAGTATGGGGACAAACACAAGATAAAAGCATCCACCGCTTCAATCTACGGGCTTAATTGAATCTACTTTATGCGCTGGTAAGTTATCAATTCACGTCTACTGCTCCCGACCACAATTGTGGCACTAAACATTGCTCTATAAACACCTCAAATGCTTGGCTATCCATCGAGTTGTCTATGGTCATTAATGCCACTACTCTCTGGAAACTAATTGCACCAATTACTGTGACTTTCTTGCCTCGATAAAAAGGTTTGACTGCATAGGCTCTCGTTCCTCGTTGGAAGCATGAGTTCTGGTTAAACAAGCGTAATACTCCAGTCTCATCTAAAAAGACTAGATTTTTGGGGTCGATATGCTTGACTTTTTCCCAATACTCTAACCTTAATTTCATGACTCTTTCAGTGCCGACTTGGCTACTTCTCACTGTTTTTTTTTACGATTTAATCCCAACTTTTGTAAGGCGTTACACATGGCTGTTCTACCCACCCAATTTCCCGTATTCTGGGCAAATAACTCACACAATTCTACCCTGGTTGCATCGGGATGTGCTGCCACTATTTCTCTCAAAGAAGCTGTGGAATTATTCAAATGACTGTATCTCGGTTTCCCACTCTCGTTTCGGCTGTAAATTTCCCTCTATTTTTTGTTGCTTGACCAGTTTCTGAAAAGAGCTTTTACTGACGGAAAATATCGCTGCTGTTTTTCTGATCGACAGCTTCTGATCTTGATGGGCTGCTACTATTTTTGGAAAGCAAATCTACTGAATATGCTTTCATTGGTGTATTTTTTAATCTATTCTTATTGTACCTCATAACACCCGGAACTGCTGTAAAATCTGCCCTTGATGAGCCAAACCCACCGAAGCGCCCCCGTCCAAATTCATCGCTTCAAAACAGCCGTAGCACGGGCGAGGGCGGGACGCCATCGCCCGCATAACTTTAGCTTCTGCTTCCAAAGACAAACTATCAAAAAAAGTTACCAAAAATAACTTATCTCTGGAAGCCGGAAAGCCGATCGCCGTTATCGAGCCCACGCCCAAAACACCAGCATCTTTAAAACCTTCCGATAAAGGAGACAGCCAAACTTTCCCCCCTTTAACCAATCTCGGCCCGCAAGTCAGAGAAAACCAATGTTGACTCCAATCCGGCTTACCTTCAGTTCTAGCCGTCACCATTTCCAATTGATTTCCGGCTTTAATTCCCAAAGTCGTGCCGTAATTTTCCCATCGGCTGTATTTGAGAAACTTGCCTGCCGCCACCATATTTCCCAGCACAGATTTCTGCTCATCTTTACCAAAAAAAGTCCCGTTAGCAACAACAGCAGCCCGGTAACGCGACACCATATTTTCAAAAGGTTCGTCGCCCCGCGTGACTTTAGAAGTATTGGCAAAGTCTGCATTATTAGCTAACCCAATTGTGATATAAATTTCTGGGTCTGCGAGGTCAATAGTTGTGAGATAAAAACTTGCGCCAGCTACATTTTGGCTGCTGACTTGTACCGGTTTTGTTTGCTTAGCAGAACGTTTGATAATTTGAGGTTGAGACGGCTGCACAGCAGGAGAATTTTCGGGCGATTTTACAATAGGATTACTCGGCAGAGGTTGATTGGTTTTTGCCGATTTTACAATGGGATTGCTAGGAAGAGGTTGAGGAGTTTGATTTGATTGTATACTTGATAAAAAAGCGAGTGACTTTTGCCAAAGTTGACCCGCGAGAGTCAAGAAACTATCTCGGTTTTGGGCGATCGCAAAATAGTCAGCCGCAACCCGCGCCAAAGCGATGGCCGTTAAAAATAAAAAAGTGCGTCGCAGCATCGGGCGACAACCTTCAGACTGTTTGCGTTTAGACATAAAAAATCTCAGCTAGGATAGCGAACAGATACATTTAACCCGGTAAATTCAGGACTAAGCCAGAATTTGCCGTGTATGGCAAGATAGAGAAAGCTGCAAGCTTTTCTATCAGGGAGGTATCTCTCAAAGCTTTCAATAAAATATTGCAAGCGCCATTGAAATCTCTGTCCAGAGTGTGTCCGCATTCTGGACATTTAAAGATTTTAGACCCGTTTAATTTAGTGTGGATATGTCCACACTTTGAGCAAGTTTTCGATGTGTACTCTTCTGTTACGTCTACTACAAAGCCCCCATGTTTAGCGGCTTGATGCTTCAACATTTGTTTAAAACGATAATGACTCAAAGTTACCATCGCTCTAGCTGTTTTAGTTGCCAGTCTGCGCTTGCCTTTCTTGACCATTTGTTGCGTTTCAAAGGTCGGCAACAAAATTAATTTGTATTTGACTGTCAAATGTTTAGCAGCTTTTTTGTGCAATTCATTGACTAAGTTTTTAATCTTAATCCGAATTTTTGCTGCTGACTTTCTCAAGGAATACCTCAACCGCTTGAGTTGCCTTCCTTTGCTCAACCCTATACGTGACATTAATTTGTCTAGATGTCTTGCCAGTCGATAGATACGACCGATATCATTCTTTCCTATTTCGATAAATTCACTGCCGTCAAAGCCAGTAATAAAAGTTCTCACGCCTGGGTCTAAAGCAATAGCTAAATCGCTTTTAATCGCTTCTATTTTAGGTGCATCAACAGCATAGCCAATAAACCATTGCCCGTCGCTCAAGCTTAGTGTTGGTTCGTGTTGCATTTCTTCAATAATAGGCTCCGATGCTTTAAAGCTTAACCCCTTAGTAGACAGCGGATAAAAAGTCCCGGATTTCCAATTACACTTTTGGAACCTGATAGTCTGAGATGCGTCGAAACGGCTTCTAAACTTTGCTATTCCTTTTGACTTCTTAGCTGCTTTATGTGCTTCAAAAGCTTGAAATACTGCCATTTGTCGCTGGTTGTAAGGTTGCTCTGATACCCAAGCAGGAGCCAAGTCCATTACTTTTTTTCTTAAGTCGTACTTGCCAATTCTTTCGTTTTTAACAATAGCAATTGCTTGGTTGTAACACCATCTACTTGCTGCAATCCAAGTCCTCCATTTCGCTGCTAGCCCGATTTCCGGGTAAACTCGGATCTTCTTTGATAGCAGATTTGTATTTTCGGAGTCCGTAGAGTCGGCAACTGAAGACGTGGATGATGGCAAGGATATCTTCAACCATTTCTCGCTCTGGAGACAATTCACTTCTACTGAGAACCATGAGTTCGCAATCGTTCTGCTCGCAGATCCATTTGATGAGGTCGCCACCAAACCTTGCGAGTCTGTCTTGGTGTCCGACCACAACTGTTGAGATAGATCCTGACATGATTTGTCCCAAAAGGGCAAGCAGTGATTTTCTTTTGAAGTTGAGTCCGCCTCCGATATCTTTGAAGACTTTAGCTTGCGGGTAGAGACTTTGGAGGTAGCCAACTTGTCTTTCGAGGTCTTCTCGCTGTTTGTAGCTGCTGACTCTGGCATAGATAGCTGTGACTCGGTTGTGTTTTGTTCCGAGAACGCTGTCAATGTCGTAGCGGCGCTGGTTGGAGGGAGTTCTGATTGCTGATATTTTGTCGGCAAGCTCCCAGTTTCTAAGCGTTTTTTCTGAGACTTGCAGGATTTTGCAAGCTTCTCGCGGTGTGACATATTTGGTCATCGGTGGCGGTAGAATGTTCTTAATCTAAGTTACCACGATCTACCAGCATTTACCGGAAAATTCCGGAAAATTATTTATTTCACATTAACAGTTTTCTATGGCTGTGACTATAGCGGTTCTCGGAAAGATGAGGTATTCACCAATTAATTAAAAATTCCCCAATCCCCCAATCTAAAATCTAAAATCTAAAATCTAAAATCTAAACTTGTACCTCATCTATCTGAGAAAGGCTATATAATGGGTGATCGCCTGAATTCTGCAACTACCAGTAGCAAGGTGCTCCATCGCGCACCTCACCACGAATTCAAAACTCAAAACTATTTCCCTAGCCGGTATTCCGCATCCCCGCAGCAATTCCATTAATCGTCAGCAGAGCTCCCCGCAACAATTCACCCTTGCTATAACGCGAGTGAATCACCCCCGGAACCCCGCCACTACCGTGCTGCCGCAAGCGTTTCAGCAGCGAAACCTGCAACAAACCCAAAGGTACAATCGTCGCATTTCGCAACTGCACCGAACGCTGCAGCGAGGGATCTTCGTCCAACAAACGTTGGTGTCCGGTAATCGTTAAAACCAAATCGCGAATCAAGTGAAATTCTGCCGCAATTTGATCGAATAAAGCGTTAAAACGCTCCTTATCAGCAGGCAAAGCTAACTCCTGCACATAGTGTTCTGCAATCTGCAAATCCACTTTAGATAAAGTCATTTCCACCTTAGAAATTACCATTCTAAAAAAGGGCCATTTCAAGTAGAAATACTGCAAAAGTTTCATGTGTTCTTCCGGTTCCTCCAGCAAAAACTCTTGCAAAGCCGTGCCGACACCGTACCAAGAAGGCAGCAAAAAGCGGCTTTGAGTCCAGCTAAACACCCACGGAATTGCTCGCAAACCGCTGATGTCTTTTTTGCCCCCGCGCCGGGCCGGACGAGAACTAATTTGCAACTGGCTGATTTCTTGAATCGGGGTAACTTGGTGGAAGAAATCGACTAAATCCGGCTGTTCGTAGATTAAATGGCGGTAGTGCGATCGCGATCGCGCAGATAACTCCTCCATAATCTCATTCCAAGGGTCAATGCCATCAAAACCAGTGTGCAGCAAACTAGCTTGAATTACCGCCGCCGCCACAGTTTCCAAATTGTAAAGCGCCAACTCCGGCAAAGAATATTTAGAAGCCAAAACCTCGCCTTGTTCAGTAATCTTAATTCGCCCGCTAATACTCTTTCCAGGCTGAGCCAGAATTGCCTTATAAGCAGGCCCGCCGCCTCGCCCTACAGAACCGCCTCGGCCGTGAAAAATTCGCAACTCCACACCGTGTTTTTCCGCTACCATTTGCAAAGCCTTTTGAGCCTTGTGTATTTCCCAATTGCTGCTGAGGAAACCAGAATCTTTATTGCTGTCCGAATAGCCCAGCATCACCTCTTGCAATTTGAGAGTTTCGATTGGGCCTTGGATATTCTCTTCACTCTTTTGCGCTATTTCCTGCGCGTATCCTCCTGTTAGCAAAGCTCGATAAAGCGGCAAATCAAATATTTTTTGCATTACTTCCGGCGCTTTTTTCAAATCTTCCACCGTTTCAAACAGGGGAACTACTTGAATGTTGCTAATTCCTGTTGCCGGATCGTAAAGTCCTGCTTCTTTTGCTAACAGCAAAACCGCCAGTAAATCGCTGACATCGTGGCTCATGCTGATGACGTAAGTTTCGCAAATTTCCGGGCCAAACTCCTGCTGCATTTGCCGCAATATTCGGAAGGTATTGATCGTCTCGCAAGTTTTAGGAGAAAAGGGCAATTCTGCTGGAATTAAAGGGCGACGAGTTTGCAGTTCCGTTGCCAGCCAAATAATTCGATCGCATTCCGACATTTGATTGTAAGGCTTGGGCAAAATTTGCAAGTATTCAGCAATTTCGCTCAAAGCCTCGGAGTGTACTGTTGACTCTTGGCGGATATCTAGGTAAGCCAAATTAAATCCGTAAATTTCTACTTGGCACAGCAGATTTTCCAAGTCCCGACAGCTCAAACCTGTTTCCACTAAATTGTGCTCGATGAGCTTGAGCTCGGTCAAAAACTCAGCGCCCGATCGATAAAGGCCGGTCATTCCGGGATGTTCTGACAAAGCTTCGCGTTCCCGCTGCAATTCGTCTCCTTTGTAGAGCCGCCAATTGCGATCTCGCGTATTTTCCAGTCGCTGCTGCACGTAGGCCAGCTTCAACCGATAAGGTTCTTGCCGATAGCGAATCGCCCACTGCTCGTAAACCTCCGGGAATTCCGATTTGTCGCGATCGAGAGATTCGAGCAATTCCGGCAGCACGTCGCTCCAGTGCAGCGACAAACTCAAAAGTTCGTTCAGTCGCTTCACCGCCGCGATGTACTTCTCTAGCACCAAGTGGCGCTGATAGCAAGCCGTTTGCCAAGTAACTTTTGGAGTAACAGAAGGGTTGCCGTCCCTGTCCGAGCCCACCCAAGAACCGAACTTGCAAAAATTGTAACTAGGCGGTTTCAGATAAGGATAAGAAGCGTGCAGAGCTTGCTTTAAGCGGTGGTAGAGTTCGGGAATAGCATCAAACAGAACTTCCTCGAAGTAGTGGAGAGTGTACTCCACCTCGTCAAGTACAGTCGGCTTGAATTGGTGCAGTTCGTCAGTGCGCCACCAGAGGCGAATTTCTTCCATCAGTTGCTCTTGGAGAGCCGCTGCTTCCCAGCAAGACACCGGATAGGGGCTTTGAGAGTCGGTTCCGATCGCCTGAAATTTCTCGTCAACTTGGTCTAGCTGTTGGAGAATCTTCGCCATTCGCCGCTGCTTGGTGCGGATCGTGTGGCGGACAATTTCCGTCGGGTGAGCAGTGAATACCAAGCGGATGTCTAACTGATCGATCAACCGCTGGATTTGCTGGCTGGGTACGTTCAAGCGCAGCAGCATCGGGAACAGTTGGTGAAAAGTTCCGGCATCTCGGGCGATCGTCTCGCTGCTGTCTGCATTGCTCAAAGCCGTTTGGGTGGGGCTTGGGCCTTCCCTGTGCCGGGGGCGATCGGGGGCATCCGTTGCTTGTCCTGGCAGCTTAGAAAACATCCGCCCACCAGCATCGTTGCTGCTAGCGTAAGCTAGCTGTTGGTCTCGCTGTTCGTAGTGCTGTTCGACAATGTTGATCAACTGAAAATACAGTGCAAAAGCCCTAGCGGCGCGGATGGCGGCGTTGAGGTCGAGCTTTTCGATTAGCTGTACGACATTCGACTCGCGAAAGTGAGTGGCTTGTCCTTCGGCGGAATTGACCGATCGCATTTGTTGGAGCAAATCCACCAATTCCTGCCCGCACTCCTGTCGCAGCACCGATTCCCACAAGTCCTCTACAACTTTGAGGCGATTTCGCAGAAACAGGTCTGATTTGGAGTAAGCGGGAAAATGGGAAATAGATGTTGCATCAATAGCCTGTTCTGAAGACTGGAGGACTGAACTCATCGGGCTGTTCCTCAATAGCTGCGGGTGTCTGTGAAAATTGTATGGTTTAGTTTCGCCTAAAACACTTTTGTTTGCAGTCAAATTTGAGACTTATTGCAACCTTGAAAGTAGAAGGCACTTATGTACAAAGTATAAGGAAAGATTAATTCTTACAGCACGGATTGTACCTCTTGTCAAGCTTTCAGGTCAGTTAACTTGCTAGTTTGAGATTGTAGACGATCGGCGTGAGACGTTCGGCCAGAAGTCAGTTGAGTCGCGCTAAGTCGAACACTTTTAGATTTACTCCAAAGATCAATCTGGGATGTTGAACTAGGGTCGAAAATTTTTATCTCTCCCCGACAGGAGTACGTGGCACCGTATCCGTTTTTGGGCGGGGTCACAAAAATTAACTTCTAGCTGCAGCATCCTTCCTTGGGCTTTCTAATCCTGTGATTGAGGAAAGTTGAGTACGGGAAGGCGCGAACCCCGAAAGACTTCTTCGCTTTCAACGCCGATCGACGCAACAAACTCAGCAGCAGCTTTAGCCACCACCAACCCGCCCAGCATGGGTAAGGCGACCAAGCTCAACAAAATATCTGAGGGAACCGGCAATTTTGGACTGTTAGGTGTTTGAGTTTTGAGCAAGTCTTGGTTTTCCGACGGCATAAATCTTTCCTGCGTATTCTGTTATCCCTAGTTTACAAGCTAGGGCGGGTTTTCTTGCCTCGTTGTATCCTAGATTGGGGCGAGATCCGTGTTCATCCAAGAATTAGTGCCGTGTCGATCGCGCGTACAACAGCTTTTTCAAGCCGATCGCCCCTCGGGGCATATTACACAAAAATTAGAGCATAAGAGCGATCGTCCCAGCTAAGCTGTGTATGAAAGTGCGATCGACTGTTGGAAAACAGACTAACTTGTCTACTTCGATTCAGGATGCCAACACATCCCATCAACTAAGATCGATTAAACTCTTCCCGTTATTATGAGAGGAAGTACGCAGCCATTCCAGAAAATCCTTATCTAAGGTTTCTGTTTCTTTCAATCTTTGCAAATCTTCGGTTTCTTTAGCCATTTCTCTAACCGCAAATGGATGACAGGCAATCGCTGCTATAAACTTTTCCCTTCCATCTTGTTCCCGACTAACATTGAAAAATTCATCTTCGCAAGCTACATAAAACTCAATGGTATTTCTAGCGTATTCTACTATCCTAACAATCTCTCTTGTAGCTGCCTCGCTACAGGCTCTCAAAGTCGTGCATATAGCGTCAATAAGTTGTAGTGATTTATAACTATCACCACCAAAATCAAGCGAATCAGGAGCTATATTGTCGCTGCCACAATTATTGATTAATCGCTCTATTCTGAGTTCATCTATTGGTTTTCCTTGGAGAATCTGCCAAACTTCATCGAGTGCATTTCTCAGTACGCTGGGATCGCCAAAATCATACATTCGGCAAAAAGCGTTGTAGTTGGGAAGCATTCGTTCGCAACAAGCAGCAGCAAACGCAAGTCTGTGAAATACGGGAAGTTTTTCCAGTTCTTGTTCGAGGGTATCAAATTCAAAAAAGTGCATATTCATTTCGTGATTTTATCGTCTCGGTGGTTCATTTTGTCTGCTCGGACCGGGTTTGTAGGTAGGATTCCATCGACTGCCAGGTCTTATACCTCTTTCTTGCATCAATGACTTACAGAAATATTCGCAAATTCCGTTTTTATGGCTAACCCCAATTGATTCAATTCCAACTATTGTTCCTTTAGCTTTTTCAGCATCAGCCCAATAAATCATTCGCTCCTCCGCATGAATATTTTTTAAAGGTCTATTATCGGGAATAACAATATATCCCTGTGATTCCAGCAATTTTCTCTGTTTATCTGTAAAGTATCCCGCACTGGAAGATACAACTTTTCTGGGTTCACCTCCTTTTACAGGTATGACTCGCCCAACAGCGATTACCGTCAGATCGGCTGTCTTAGTATCTTTGCCGAACAACTCGTCAGAAATTCGTTTAGCGTCTGCTTCTAACTCCGCTGCATCTGGGTGAATCTCATTTTCACCGCGCCTCGGGCCTGCACTTTCTGAGCCGTCCGTTGTACTGTGAAAAACTACTCCCAGGAGCTTGGCTATATTCTTTAACCCAGTCGAAGCTGTAGTTGCTCCGTGTAGCCCTAGAGCTGTCCCTGCTACTATAGCAGGAGCACCTGCAATGCAACCAACTCCTGTTACACATAAACCTGCACCCCCAGCACCAGTACCGCCACCTCCAATTATCTCTAAAATCCCCGTAACAATTGACGCCGCATCTCCGAAGGTTCGCCCTGATTGGAAAGCCCAGCTTTTAGGCAGATTTCGCTCTACATCTTGCTCGAGTCCATTCCATTGGGGAGACAATACCTGCAACAACCATCTAGCAAGTTCTCCATTATTACGCAACCATTGATATATTGCCCCAGCAACAAACTCTCCAAGAGCTCTAAAGAAACTCAACAATTCTCGGATAACTTTTGCCAGTGCAGAAATTTTGTTAGGAGGTAATTTTCCCGAACCTGGATTACCCCCACCACCAGAGCCAGCAAACCAATTATCTGGGACATTCTCTACTACTCGCGGACGAGTACGAGGCGGTGTTTGCCAAATATTATCAGTAGGCTTAGGAGGCTTATTCAAATCTATAGGCCGATTCTTCGGCACCTTATTCAACCGCGGCGCCTCCCCAGCTTCTGGCAAATTATTCGGGAGCGTCCCCGTACCCTTCGGATCGTAAGACCCCCTCGCCGTCTCCGATTCACCCGGTACAGACCTCCCATTCTCCCAATTAGACTTCGACCAACTCTCACTCCAATTATTGCGCCCATCATCCCACACCGTCCCGCTGCGAGTCCAACTCCAATTGCTTTGCTTGCTAGTAGTCGTCCCCCCTTTCGTTACCGATTCGGAATTAGTACCGCTGATGGTTTCACTCCAACTGTAACCGCCTTTAAACTCGGACCTGCTGTAACTCGAACTCCAACTTTCATAACCGTTTGTCGTCGCAGTCACGCCTCGATCCGTTGCTGTTTCATTCCACCATCTTTGGTAACTCGAACCCTCATTCTTATTTTTCCGACCATCTTTATGAACTGTAACTGTTTGGTCATTGCGGGTGCGAACCGTATCGCTGCTGCTGGATGAAGTATTGTTAGTTCCGTCATTGTTGCTGGTGGAACGAGTAGATGTAATTGTCTCTTCATCTCCCGTGGTGGTCGTAGTATAAGCATCTATCTTATACTCGCTTTCATGCTTAATTCGGTTCTCGGAATAAGTTTCTTGATTGTTTTTAGAGGTGATTTTTCCAGAACTATTGGCGCTATAACCATCCGACTTCGTTACGGAATAGTTATCTGTAATCCTGCTGCTGGTTTGCGGGCCGTGTTTGTAAGTTTGCGTGTCATTCCCTTGAGTGACCGAGTAATTGTTGTGCCGATTGTTCTGCCGATATGAGGAACCCTGACTGCTGTTGGTTTGTTCGGATTTATTGACAGTGTAGGTGTCTCGATTGCTGTGATTTTTTGACTTGCCATCATCGTAGCTGCTTTGATTGTTGGTACTGCCTTCTGAGTAAACGTCGCGGGTGTTGCTGTTGATAGCTACACCGTTAATTGTCGTGTTGTCCCAAGTAGAGTTGGTTACAGAATAGTTGTCATTTCCGCTGCTGTTTTTGGAGAAACCGCTGCTGTTGCTGTTAGTAGAATTCGACGTGCTGACTGTGGTTTCTTCACCAGTGTGAGTGTTGTTGTAACTGCTACCGTTACTGCTATTCGTCCAATCAGCATTGCCTGCCGTTTGAGTCGCACTCTTGCTAGTTGATATGTTGTTGCCGCTAGTAGTGCGGCTGTTGGAAGTTGATTTAGAACCCCAATCATCTTGACGATCGCCCTTAGCTATGCTGAGGTTCGTAGCGTATTGGCTGTTAGATTTGGACTTGCTGTTGCGGTAACTGTCTGAAGCATCTTTCCTGGTGTGTGTAGGAGTGGTATAGTCGTAAGAACTGCGGGATTTTTGAGCCGATTCGCTAGTGTCGGCGCGAGTGCCTTCGTGTTTCACTCGGCTGCGGTTTTCCTGCCATTGATTTTTCCTTTCTGTTGAATTTTGAGAAAAGCTTTTGCTGGTGTGAGTGCTGGCATTGGTAGCTGAATCGCTGGTGGAAGAGTCAAAAGATTCGCCCTTGTGGTTGGTTTTGGTAGTGCTTCTATCCCAGCTTGATTCGGTGTTTGAAAGGCTGCTCAGGGTGCGAGAGTTGGTACTCGTTGTGCCGTTGGCACTACTGCTAGAAGTTGTTTGGTACGGTGCTAAATCTGCGGTATAGGAACTGGTACCGTTGTTAGAGTCTCCGGTTGAGGTACTCGTAACCTTTGGTGTGCCTGGGGCGGTGGTTGCAGTTGCTCTTTCTGAAGTTTTAGTTGCGGTAGAATTGGGAGAGTTACTGATATTTACATCAGCATCAATTAGGGATTTTGTCAAGTATTTTGCGGCCACCAATACTGGAATTGTCGGGATAGTTTCCGCTGCTGTAGCAATGGCAGATCCTGCGTCGAGAATGCCGTATCCTGTCCTTTCATCCCATGAGGGTACGTCGATGTCTTTGGCTGTGTTGAGGAGGATGTTTTTGATTTGTTGGTAGTTGAGGGATGGGTTGGCGGCCCACATTTGGGAGATGGTGTTTGTGACTTTTGCGGCTGCTATTGATGTGCCTTGTTTGGTTTCGGTTGTTGCAGTTTCTGCTGTTGGTGGAGTGCTTGTTGGTGCTAGGATATCTAAGCCGTTTCCGTAGCTGGAATAGGCGGCGCGATAGTTGTTTTGGGATGCGCCGACGGTGATGATGTTGTCGAATTCTGTTGAGGCTTGTCCGAGGGCGGAGATGAGATTCCCTTCATTCCCAGCGGCTGCTACAATCAGTATGTTGTTGTCTTTTGCGTATTGCAATGCTGCTGTTTCTGCTGCTGTCAGTTTGTGCCGTGTTGTTTGCCCTCCGTCGGGATTGATTTGGGTTAAGTCGAAGCTGAGGTTGACAACTGCATTGGGTTGTTTTGCTGCAATGGCTGCATTGACAAATTCTATCAAGGATTGATGCCAGTTGCCGCTACCCGTTGCTCTTCCCAACCAAATTTCACTTGATTTTTGGGTGTCGCTTCGGTTGTGGGAGTCGCTGATTATTTCTAAAATTGCATCCCCGTGTTGGTTTCCTGTGTTTGGTTGAATTAGGGGATTGCTGTCACCGTCGATGACATCTTTGCCGAGGATGATTTGGCTGTAGTTGATGTTGGGATTGTTGGCTGTAAATCCAGTGTCAATGATGCCGATTAGCGGTTTGGTTGGTTGGGGAGAATCGGCAGTTGTTTCTGTGAAGCTGTCTGTTTGTGCAACAGTGTATTCGTTGTTGTTTGTTTCCGAGTTGCTGGCGCTGGCTGGGATGGTAGTTTGAGAGGTTTCTGGCTGATTGTTTGCGGGCGTAGGGGTTGCTGTTTCGGAAATGATGGCTGTTTGTGCGGATTCTGAGGTTTCAGCTTCCCCGTCGCCGCCATTTATCAACTCGAAATCTGCTGTGTTTTCGATATCGGTTGGCAGATAATTTTGACTGATGGGAGTGAAGGGAAGACGAGTTGGGTTGTTTGAGTCGGTATCTTCGTTAGCGTTGATGTATTCTAACTCTGAGGTTTCGGAGTTTTCGTTTAATTCTGTCGCCGCCCAGATGCGGTTGAGATTTTCCCACAGCAGGGCAATTTCTTCGTCGGAAAGTGGCGGAAAAGTTTCATTACTTTCGCTGGGTGTTGCGAGGCTGTCGGTAGGGGTTGGGGAGATGTTTTCAATTTCGCCGGTGAGTATGTCTGCGGCGGCTGCGGGTGTTGTTGGTGTTTCTGATTTTTCTGGCTGGAAAAAGACGGGTGTTTCGATTTTGTCTCCTGTAATCGCGTCGATTTCTGAGTCAGCAGGATTTGTCGCCCAATTGGGATTTTCCGCAACAATTGGGTTTTGAGTTTCACCTGCTGGGGAAGTTTCTGTTTTTGTTTCAACAGAATTTGTCACAGCATTGGAAATTTCTGAAACAGTCGGATTGTCGGCTTCAACTGCGGGAGATTTTTCTGTTTTTGTTTCAACCGAATTTGTTGCAGAATTGGAAATTTCCGAAACAGTCGAGTTTTTCGTTTCTGCGGTTAAGGAAGTTTCCGTCTTTGTTTCAGTCAAATCCGTTAGAGAGTTGGAATTTTCGGAAACAGTCGGATTTTTGGTTTCTGGGGTTAAGGAAGTTTCCGTCTTTGTTTCAGTCAAATCCGTTAGAGAGTTGGAATTTTCGGAAACAGTCGGATTTTTGCTTTCAACTGCTGGAGAAGTTTCCGTCTTTGTTTCAGTCAAATCCGTCGCAGAATTGGGAATTTCGGAAACAGTCGGATTTTTGCTTTCAACTGCTGCAGGAGTTTCCGATTTTGCTTCCGCAGCATCTGTCGCGGAATTGGCACTTTCGGAAACAGTCGGATTTTTGGTTTCGACTGGGGGAGAATCTGTTTTTATCTCAGCAGGATTTGGCTCGGAATTGGGAATTTCCGAAACAGTCGGATTTTCAGTTTCTGTCGCTGAGGAATTTTCCGTTTTTATCTCAGCAGAATTTGGATCGGAATTGGGATTTTCGGAAACAGTCGGATTTTTGGTTTCTACTGCGGGAGAATCTGTTTTTGGATCAGCAGAATTCGGATCGGAATTGGGAATTTCCGAAACAGTCGGATTTTCAGTTTCTGTCGCAGAGGAATTTTCCGTTTTTATCTCAGCAGAATTTGTATCGGAATTGGGATTTTCAGAAACAGTCGGATTTTCAGTTTCTGTCGCTGAGGAATTTTCCGTTTTTATCTCAGCAGAATTTGTATCGGAATTGGGAATTTCAGAAACAGTCGGATTTTTGGTTTCTACTGCGGGAGAATCTGTTTTTGGATCAACAGGATTTGGATCTGAATTGGGAATTTCAGAAACAGTCGGATTTTCAGTTTCTGTCGCAGAGGAGTTTTCCGTTTTTATCTCAGTAGAATTCGGATCGGAATTGGGATTTTCGGAAATTGTCAGATTTTCAGTTTCTGTCGCTGGAGAATTTTCGGGTTTTGTTTCAGCAGAATTTGTTGCAGAAGTAGTATCTGCTTTTTTGTCTTCTAATTTAGTCTCAGTTTTTGGCGCAGCGTCAGCTATCAATTCTTTGCCTTTCTCTGATGTACGCCAATCGGAGTTTTTGGCAATTACATCATCCATTGAAATGACTTTAGGGGTTGCACCTTTGAGCGAAAATATGATATCATTGTAATCAGCCTCGCTCCCTTCTCCTATCCCCATATCTTCCATGACAAATATACTGCCGCCATTCGCAACACTGGCTATTTGTCCCCGTTGAAAAACATCGCTGGAATTAGCTGTCGCCATTGAGAATAAGGGCTTTTTGTCACCGCCAATCGCTGGATTATTGTACGCTTCTTGTATTGTGCCGTTGGGAATTACGATGATACCAATTTCATCTCCTGGTGTCATTGCAAAGGTTTTGATTCCTCGGTATTCCCCGATATTGAAGTTATTTTCTCCCTCGAAACTAGAGAATTTCGCTGCTTCTGTCCTGTCAGAAATGGCGATATAACCGAGTGAGGAGTTGCTTAAAGCGCGTCTGGCTGCTTCTTTGATAAATGCTTGGGAATCGGGAACAAATTCTTGCATTCCTTTGAGGCTGATAATTGCTAGTTCTCCTTGATACGAGCCTCCGTCTGATAGGTAATCGAACACAATTTTACCTGTTTCGTCTGCTTGGAAAATGCCGGAGTCGAAAGAGATGTTATTGCGAGTGGCTGGCTTGGTTGTATCGCCTGTGATGGCGTCGGTTTGAGTTGTAGATGTTTGCGTTTTTTCAGGAATGCTGTTGGTTGTTGGTGTTGAATCTTGGTTGAGGATGAAGGCATTTATCTCTGCTTGTTGGGGAGATATTTCAGGGCTTTTATCGAGGATTTGGTTGTTTTATGGTAATAGTTCAACGCTGGGGTTTGTGGAGGATGTTTCGTTAATAGTTAAAAGATTTTTCGGGGGAGAAGAGTAATTATTGGTAGAAATTGCTAGTGGCAAGTCTTCTGCAATGTCGGAAATGAGAGAAATATTGGCAGTTGTTTTGGGGGTTGATGCTTCGATTAATGACATGATTTAAAGTTCTTTTTTTTGATGATGAAAGTGACTAAAATTATGCAGAAGCTGAGGATATTAATCTTGAAATTTTCGCAAGCAAAGCGAGTCCAGACGATGCTGGAATTTTGTTTTTTTTATTGAGGACGCAAGCTGCGATATCGACAGGTGAAAAATTGCCGATGCGGCTAAAAAAAATTGATGTGATGGAATAATTGGGTTGTTTTATTGCTACCGATACATTTGAGAATATCAATAACTTTTATCGATCGCAAGCGGTGTTCGCCATCAGGAAGTAAACTTTATGGAAGCTTTAATCCACTTCCGTGTACTGAAGTGTCACGCTACGAATTTTGGGATGAGTGAGAATTTGGGACTGGCGATCGCCCAACTAATTTCATGTTTTTTGTATAAAAAGTAACTTATATTTTTGCAAAAATACGCAAAACCCGATCGCAGCAGTAAGGCTTTGGAAACTAGGTTGTACAGTCCAGGACGCAGACACACTATATGTAGTGTGGTGCGATTGCTAATAATTCCTAACGACCAATGACTGATGACTTCGCCTAAGTGAAGCCTAATATATGCCAAAATACGGACGAAATGTGCTATCTGTAGAAGACGAAAGCAGCCTTGACGAAATTTAAAGTCCCATGTTGAATGCGAACGGGAGCATATTGGCAGACAATCGATCGGCCGCGTCGCAGTGGGCGCAAGAAGCTTTAGGGCTTCCCGAAGTTCAAGTACAAGCGCGTTTGCGGGGAAATCACCTGCACATTTTGTGCGAAGCAGCGCAGTGTCCGTCTCAAGAATTGGTGACGGCGAGATTTACCAACGCCCTCGAACACACTGATTTAACGCAACTGCTGCCCGATCGACCTAAAATTTACCAGTTGTTTCTGTGCGGCCGCAAAATCGGTTCCCGACAAAATGACTGGACAGTCCGGCTCGATTGCAGCAGTCCCAAGCGACAGCAACAGCCACAGCAACCGGAACCAAAAGTGGCCGAAGTGCCGCCGCCAGCGAGTTCCCCCGACGAACCGCCCGCAAGCCCTAAAAGAGGCGGATTTTTCGGCAAATTTAAGAATGACAACCAGAAACTCAAACAGACACCAAAACCGGTAGAAACAGCAGCCCACCCGCCACAAGTACGGGAAGAACTGGATTTTGACGCCGAAAGTCTGCCGATTGCCTCCCGGATTCAATACCCAGAAGCTTTTGAAACTTCCCCCGTGACGATCGACACTTCGGCTGCTGCGACGCGGGAAGCTTTTAGTTCCGCCGTTCCCCCGCAGCAGAAAGGGAACCGTGGCGCGGTAGCTTTGATTCAATCCCCGGAAGCCGACTCAGGCGAGGGCGATCGCGATGGAACATTGACGGTTTCGCCGGAAACTTTGGCGCGCCGGGGCTATCCAGACGCGATCGCCAGCTATCTCAGCGAAATCCTCGGGCCGATGGGAGTTTCGGTGAAAGTAAGCATTCGCGAAAAAGAACTCAAAAGCAGCCGGGAAACCCTGCCGGATCAGGCGCCGGAAAATATCAAGCCCAAGGAACGCCGGCTGCTGGTGCTGTGCGAGTCAGCTTACAGCCCCGACCCCTCCTTGCTCGCAGAACCCATCGCCGGCAGGCTGCGGAAACTGCAACTAGAGGATTTCCGGGAAGCCTTGATCGGCAGCCAAGTCAGCGGCGAAGCGAAGCCGGACTGGGTGCTGCGGGTGGATTTGACTTCGCCGGACAAAATTCTCAAAGAATGGGCCAGGTGGGGAGACGTGCCTGCGATCGCCAAACTGCTAAATCAACACTTGGCTGCATCGAGAGTCGAAGTGCGGGCCACCCTCAAAGAAGCAACCCTCCACCTGTTTTGCAGCAAAACTGCCAAAAAAGGACAAAAGACTAAACGGCAAGAATACCCCGACAAGCAGCAAACCACCGACACGATCGCCCCTTTGTTAGCCTCCTTCGCGCCCCAAGGCCTCCGCGCAGCTACTATCTACGGCGTAGAACCAGCCAAGGACTCTCAGGCAGCGCCCGAGTCCCCGGTGTGGATAGACTGGGTGGACTTGCCGGCAGCCCACCATCCCGACTTGGCTGCGAGCACCAGAACGCTGGCGGCCGAGGGCGACCAATTGGCTTTGACTTTTTTATTGAACAGGTTGCTCAACCCCAGTCTCAGGCGCAAGCTGGAAACAGGAGGGATTCGGGCTGTCGTGCTGCAAAAAGCCGACGTGCTGCACGTCATGACTGAAGCTCTGACTTGCCCTTCTCAGTCGAAGGTAGGGCCGCCGGTAGCTAAATTCTTGGGGCAGTTACAAATTCCGGGAGTATCAGGGGTGCGAGTCTACGGGCGTCGCGCCGGCCAGAAAGTGCCGCTGTGGCGCTACGCAATTGACCTCAGAACGGCGGTTGACGAGGAATCAGCAACGGCACCCGCACCGGCTCCTTCGCAAGTCGCTGTGTTGGAAAAGGAACCGATGCCGGAGTTTGCGCCAGCGGAGGATGGGAGTTTTTCGGGTTTGGGCGAGAATTTGGTGTTCGATGCTCCGGCGCCCAACCCCTGGCGGCCCCGCTTCAAAATCAGACTCCCCGGATACAATCTGGGCGAGCAGTTAGTTCAAGCTGCGGTGCAACCGCTTGTCGCTTCGGGTTTTTTTGTTCCCAACGATGGTTTGTCAACAAATGCTGCTGCGCCGGGGGGCGTGAGAGCCGATCGCGCGGCGGGAATGGCTTTGATTTGGGCGATCGCCGGCTGTCTGCTGACTTTCAATACCGATTGGCTCCTCGGTCTATTTCTGCAATCTGCGACTGTCAGTCAAGCTCCTAGCGCCTCCGAAGTTTGCAGTGGCCCAAATTGTCAAAATTCAGATCCCAAGGCTTTAGGCGACGTTACAGCCAGACTTCCGAACGAAACCGCGAACCCCGTTCCCCCTTCTGGGGAGGTGAATTTGCCTCGAATTCCCTTGCAGCCGTCGCCGGAAGCCAACCAGCAAGAGGCTTTTAATGGCTCTGGGTTTACGAAACCGGGAAATACTAGCGTTCCTGTAGCTGATGTTTCTGCTCCTCCGGTGTTCCCGACTTTGAGGAGCGAGCAGCTTGACGATCAGATAGCGCGCTATCAAGAGTACATCCACCTGCACAAAAAACCGCCGGATATTTTAATTGTCGGTAGTTCTAGGGCGCTGCGGGGCATCGACCCGGCGGTTTTGGAAACAGCTTTGGCAGAGTCGGGGTATCCGGGGCTGAGGGCTTACAATTTTGGGGTTAATGGAGCTACTCTCCAGGTTGTAGATTCGCTCATCCGCCGGATTTTGCCGCCGCAACAACTGCCCAAATTGCTGGTGTTGGCGGATGGGGCGAGGGCTCTCAACAGTGGGCGGCCGGATTTGACTTTTAACGCGATCGCTTCTTCGGAAGGTTACAGACAATTGAGCCGGGGTAGTTTTCTGATCCCCACCAATCAATTAGAATCCGAAACATCGAAGGAAAGCGCCAACAATCCGGTGGCGACTGCGACTGAATTGGTGAACAATTTGGGACAAGCTCAAGCTAATGTTCAGCAATTGGTGAATCAAAAGTTGGTGGAGGGTTCTGCAACTTACAAAAATCGCGATCGACTTAAAGGGTTTTTGCGATCGATCGTTAATCCATCAGCCCCTGTTGCAACCGACAGCCCCCAAACCGCCGCCCTGGGTGAACAAACAACTGAAAACGTTCAGCCCACTGCTGCGAGTAAACCCGTCAGCGAGTTTCAACCAAATGGCTTTTTGCCGATCGATATACGCTTCAATCCCGAAACTTACTTTCAGAAGCACCCGAAAGTATCTGGTTATTACGACTCCGACTATCAAAATTTTAAATTGGTAGGCGAACAAGCTCTAGCACTCAAAAATCTGATCGAATTTACCAAGGTTCGCAACATCAATCTCGTGTTTGTGAATATGCCTCTGACTGAAGATTATTTAGACCCGGTGCGGACAGGTTACGAACAAGAATTCCGGCAATATATGCAAGAATTAGCAGCTCAAAGCGGACTAATTTTCCTAGATAAGAGTTTATTGTGGCCCCAGGCGCGAGAATCTTTTTCCGACCCCAGCCACCTCAACCGTTACGGTGCTGTTGCAGTGTCTAAGCGGTTGGCTCAAGATCCCATGATTCCCTGGCCGGCGAAACAATAGTTATAATTTTTGAGTGGTGAGTTATTTTAGAAGTTAAATGCTCCCAACCTTGCGAGTGCGGCGCGACAATCTCAAAACTATTCTTTCCGGTGGCTAAATACTGACAATGAAAAGATTGATATTTCCTGAAAATAGCAAAAATACACAGATAAAAAATCCTAGAAAAAATCTGCCTGTGATATTTTTTATATTATCTTTAGCATTTTTCTGTTTCAGTTTGTATAAAGGTTTCTTTTTACCTTTAGCTTTATCATCTGGGCCCCCCAGCAACGAACAAAGTAGCGAACAGCCAACTCTGACACCCTTTGAAGAGGTTGTCAAAGACGCGCAAAAGTTAGAGGGACTATTTACTCTTTACCGCAATCAAGCAACTGATAAAGTATATCTGGAAATTAAACCGCAACAACTCGACAAAAAGTTCCTGTGCTTTGTGACATTGGCATCGGGTTTGGGGGAAGCGGGCATTTTGAGCGGAATGCCGATCGGCGATTTCTTGTTTCAACTGCGGCGCGTCCAAAATAACGTGCAGTTTGTGATACCAAATGTAAATTTTCGCACAAGTCCGGGCGACCCGCAAGCAGGTTCGGTAGCACGGGGATTTAGCGAGTCGATTCTCTATTCTTTGCCTCTCAAAAGCATTGATCCGCAAAGACAAACTCTGCTGATCGATTTAGGCGATTTGCTGATGAGCGAAAAACGCGATTTACCAGGGGTAAAAGCGATTTTGCCGATGCTTTTGGGCGCTTCTTACTCGATCGATGCAGACAAGTCTTCTTTTAAAGATGTTAAAGCGTTTCCGCTGAATGTGGAGATTGCTTCGGTCTATGGTTTTTCTAGCGATAATGACAGTGAACTTAACTATTTACCTTCGATTCCTGACAGTCGGGCTTTTAACCTCCGCATTCACTACAGTTTCTCGGAAGTGCCGCTAAATAACGGCTATCGGCCCAGACTTGCGGACGAGCGAGTGGGCTATTTTCTAACAGCATATAAGGACTTTTCTGACAAGAGTAGCCGGGAGCCTTTTGTGCGCTATATCAATCGCTGGCATTTGCAAAAGCAAATCCCGACAGCGCCGATGTCGCCTCCGGTGCAGCCGATCGTCTTTTGGATTGAAAATAATGTGCCTTCCGAATACCGAAACGCAATTCGCGAGGGCGTTTTGGAGTGGAACAAAGCTTTTGAAAAAGCAGGTTTTACTGAGGCAATTCAGGTCAAACAAATGCCGGACAATGCTAAATGGGACCCGGCTGACGTTCGCTACAATACTATCCGCTGGTCGAGTTCTTTTGAGCCTCAGTTTGCCGGCATCGGGCCGTCTCGCACTAACCCGCTGACGGGGGAAATTTTGGATGCTGACATTCTTTTGGATGCTAATGTTGTCCGGGAAATCAAACAGGGTTATCGGTCTTTGGTGGAACAAAATAGATCGCTATCTAAGAGTTTTCAAGGGCGAAACGGTTCTAATACCAATCCCTGTCAGTTCGGGATGTATTCTCGCTATTTGAATGTGCTAGAAAATGGGGATTTAGGAAAAAGCAGCGGGGAAAATGCTCAAGGTGGAATGGCTGATGATTTGCCGACTTTGGTAGAAAGATACCAAGAGCAAAAGCGCTCGCCTTTATCGCGGTTGATGTCGAGTTCGGATATGTGTTTTGGGTTGGAATCGAGCCGCCAGTTTGCGATGGGGGCAATGTCGATGGATCTGTTGGAAAATGCAGCGCCTAGCAGTGGGGCGATTGACAATTATGTTAATCAATATATCAGATATTTGGCGGCGCACGAAGTCGGTCACACTCTTGGTTTGAGGCACAATTTTCACGGGAGTACGATGCTGCAACCGGAGGATTTGAACAATACTCAGGTAACTCGCACGCAAGGTATGATTGCGTCGGTGATGGATTATGTACCGATTAATTTGGCACCTGCCGGAACTGTGCAGGGCGACTATTATCCAACGATTGTAGGGCCTTATGACGATTGGGCGATCGAGTACGGTTACAAGGTGATTGGCGGCGTAAACCCGAACAGCGACTTACCAGCGCTGCAACAAATTGCCAGCCGCGCTGCCCAAGCCCAATTAGCTTACGCGCCGGATGAGGATTCTGTCGATCTCGATCCCGCTGCAAATACCTTTGATCTCAGCGCCAATATGCTGAGGTATTCGCAATGGCAATTGGATAATGCTAGGGCGATGTGGAAGCGTTTGGAAAAGCGAATTCCGGTTGGGGAAGACGGTTATAACGAACTGCGGGTGATGTTTGATTCGGTGTTCGGGTATTATGTCAACCAAGTGATGAATGCTACTTTGTATGTGGGGGGACAGTCGTTTAGTCGGATTCGCCCTGGAGATACTAATGCGAAGTTGCCGTTTGTGCCGATCGAACTTTCTCAGCAGCGAGAAGCTTTAGCAACATTAGAGAAGTACGTTTTTGCACCGGATGCGTTTAGTTTTGCGCCGGAATTGCTGAATAAATTGGCACCGTCGCGCTGGGATCACTGGGGAAGTCCGGCTTTGGTGTTTCCTCTAGATTACCCGATCGGCGATCGAATTACTTTTTTGCAGCGGTTTGTGTTGCGGGTTTTGCTATCGCCGGTGCGCTTGGCGCGACTGCGGGATGCCGAGTTAAAATCAGCGCCGGAAACTACTTTGAGGTTGCCGGAAGTGTTGGATACTGTGCAAAAGGATATCTGGCAAGAGGTTTTGCAGCCGGAAAAGAAGATGCAAATTTCAACTTTTAGGCGTTCTTTGCAGCGGGAACATTTGGCAATTTTGATCGGAATGGTACTGCGAAAAACGAATGTTCCAGAGGATGCGCGGAGTTTGGCGTGGTACGAGTTGCGGCAGTTGCGGGAGGGTTTGAGCAAGAGTATTCGGAATCTGGATCGGAATGCGGATGCTTATACGCGGGCTCATTTGGAGGAAACGCGAGATCGAATTTCTAAGGTTTTGAATTCGCAAATTCAGTCGAATTAATTTGGGAGTCCAGAAACCGGGTTTTTGAGGAAGATATTTCGTTGCCGCCCGCAGATTTGGTCAAAAACCCGGTTTCTTAGAATCTCCGTCAAGTTAAAATAATTCTGAACTTGCGTCGTATACGATAGATAGACAGGGAAGCTAAAAAGAATAGCCCTTATGCCTGCCAAAGACCTTTATCACGATATTGTCTGCACTGCCCTCATCAAAGATGGCTGGACAATCACTCATGACCCACTGATTCTAAAAATTGGGGGCCGCTCGGTCTTTGTCGATTTGGGTGCCCAGAAACTAATTGCGGCTGAACGAGGGTCTGAAAAAATTGCGATCGAGATCAAAAGCTTTCTGGGCCCTTCGCCCATTAATGACCTCGAAAATGCTTGGGGGCAGTTCTTTATGTACGCCAGAACGCTGCAAAGACGAGAGCCAGAGCGTCGTCTATACCTAGCTGTTAATCGCAACACCTTTGAAACGTTGTTTAAAGAAGAAGCTGGGCAATTGCTGCTAGAAGAACCAGGTTTTCGCCTGATAGTTTTTGACCCAAACACGGAGGAGATTATCCAATGGAAACCGCAAATCAACCCGTAGACGAATGGCGTGAGACGTTGGAGAAAATTCTCCAATACTATGCGGATATTCCTTATACTTATGGGGATGTGATTACCTATGTGGTGGTCAGCCGCGATCGCAACCATTTTATGCTGATACATGAAGGTTGGGAAAATCATCTGCGAGTTCATGGCTATGTGGTTCATGCCGAAATTCGCAATGACAAAATCTGGATTCATTATGATGGTATTGAAGACGGCATCACTGATGAACTCGTCGCCTCTGGCGTACCCAAAGACCAGATTGTTCTTGCTTTCCATCCACCCGAAGTCCGACAGCATACTGGATATGCGATCGCATAGTTTCTCCTCTTGACGAAGATTTTAGATAATATCAGCTTGATAGGGTATATCGTACCTTAATAATTTTTTGGCAATACTGAGTACCTTACAGATAAGTTAGAAACACTAAACTTCTGTCATGGCAAGAATTTGAGCGATGGTTAATACCAACTGAGGAAAAGTTGGAGAAACAATAATGGCTTCTCCTTGATATCGCAGTGCCTGATATTCACCCTCGATTAAGCGGTTGATAGTCACCGTAGACTGTTTTGGAGAACCAATATACTGAACGCCTCCCAACCCTGCATAATCAACGATCCAATACTCCAGGATTCCTAAAGTTTCATACTCATTCAATTTGATGCGGTAATCATCCCGCCAATTCGTACTGACAACTTCGATCGCCAAGGGAGGTGGAATATAGGCAGCAGCAGAGGCAGAACTTTGACGCATTCTGACCCATTCTTCCTTGGCAAACACCACAATGTCGGCTTTACGACTCGATTCACTTTCACCGGGGGCAGCGTTCAATCTGACTTGTTTACTTTGTCGAGGAACGTAGGGAAGGTTCAAGGATTGGCAATGATCCACCAAGAGACGACATAAACCATCGACGACATCCTCATGTTTGGTTGTGGGTTCACTCAGGGGCATGGCAACTCCATTGACTAGCTCGAATGACCTGCCGGACTCGTCATCCCAGTTGAGAAATTCCTCGAAGGAAAGGGTTTTTTGGGCGATCGCAACCATTGATATTAACCTTTTGCGTAGGTTGGCTCTCTGTTGTCTGTTTCTAGCTTAACGTGAGGTAGAGAGATAAATCGCTGCTCTTGTAGGGTGCGTTAACGAAGTATATCGTAAACTTTGACACCTCTTCTCGGTTTTACTGCCCGCGCCCTGGTTTGCAATCTACGAAACCTAATGCTTCTGTGTCGATAAAATTGGCGATCGAAATGGCGATCGCAACTGCGATCGGATATTCAATTTCCGCAGCACGCGCGATCGGATGCGCTTGAATTCGTTCTGGCAAGCGTCTCAAAATGACTTCGGCATCAGCAAGAGAAAGTCGTTCTTGAAGTTTGGCTTGCATGGCATTCACCTGTCAGTTGGAATTTGATAGATATATTCAAGCCACTACCCAACTCAGATTTAGCAGTCTAACGTTTAGTTCAGCCGCAGTTCGTAAGACGAAATTGTGTGGAAAACTTTTGCGAAGCAAAACCATAAAATGGCGGTTTACAAACTGTCGAGCGTAGGCGCGAAGCGCCGGAGCGGTGCTGCAATGCTTTGTTAGTCATTTAATGAATCAATTCCTTGTTCTTTAAGCTTAGCTAATCCGTCTTTCATTATTTTGACTTGCTCTGATGAATGTCCTTGCCAAACTGTAACCTCACCTACAACCTTAAATGGATGTAATGAACGATAAGATTTTGTTGGGTTACCTGGGAATTTTCTGTCAGTCAAATCAGGATCGTCTTCAATGGGTCCTGTTGGTTCTACTAAATAAATTCTTTCACTCCCTTCGCCAAAGGAAAGTTCAGCACCCCAAACAGCGGCATCCAAGGTTGCTGTCAAGAAAATATATTTAGACTTTTTTCTTTGTCCAAAATTTGAATTAAAACCAACTTCGATTAAGTCCCCAATCTTTAGATCAGCCTTTGTTCCATGGAAGAACGTCTGAGAAAAAGGAGTTGCATTAGGTTCATTTGATTTGTTCATGCTTTCTTTCCTCATCGTGCAAGTTATCTATGATTGTTTTCTTTGTTTACTGGGTTGCCCATTACAATGACCACTAACGTTATGCGGCTGTTTGCACCCTGCGCTCAGGAGTGTTCGTAGGGCTTTGACACGTGCTGGTGCTGGACAACCCATGAACCATTCACCTTCATCAGACAGAACGTCGCGCGGACTAAGTCTTGGAAGGCTCTACCGTCGAGCAACGTCCCGCCTCCGCGAATGAACCCATGAGCGAATGCAATATCGCTGCCCGCAGTAATCGTCAGATTCTCAAGATTGAATATCGCCTCTCCCTGCGTTTCTGGCTGCCACTCTTCCCAACTGCGTCTATAGGACTCTGCACTTTCGTAATTCATAGACGGCAATACATCGAAAATCACCAAGTTCGCGACGTAGTTTTTCAGGATGTCATCCTTTCGGTTCTGCCTCGTAGCAGCAGCCCACTCTTCAAGTACGGCGAGGACTTCAGAGTCGGGCGTGTACCAGAGGTTATCATCGTTCGATCTCCAAGGGGCGTAGTTGAAAGAAGCATAACTTATAATTGGATCGCAGTTGCGGTATCATACCCAATACAATAGAAAAATACCGCCGATCGCTAGTCTATTTCACCAAAAGTAGCAGTAATCCACACAGCAAGGGCTGACGATAGACGAGAATTCAACCAAATTTTCATGCAGCTAAAACGGGATGGTCGAGTTTGCGGACTGCATACAGAAGCGCAGCTTTGAGATCCTCAAGTTCCAAGTCTGGCAATTCTTCGAGAATTTGCTAAAAACTCAAACCAGCAGCTAGCAACTCTAGGATATCGATGACTCGAATCCGCATTCCCCGGATGCAGGGACGATCGCCACATTGTCTTGGGTTCACTGTGATTCTGTCAAACAGATAAGCAACGGATGCTGGCATTGTTTGAAACCTTTGTCTATAGCTTACTTCATTTATCGCCCCAAACTCACACCGCGATATAATTCTGCGATGCCATCTCGCTAAAGCGCATCAACTAAGTTGCGATGGTTAGTATGAGCTCTTGAGCATTAAACAGTTTACGTTTGGAGGCATTGAGAAATTCGATGCTAACTGGTTCGTCACTTTCGTCATAACTGACAATCACGCCTCCAAGTTCAGAAATAGCATTGGCTGGAAACGCATCACGTAAGATAAAAATCTGAATGTCTGCTTCTGCATCGTATTTAACTTTCATTGGGATTCTCCGCCGCGAAAGCAAACACAGCTTGTAGAGATTCAGCATTAAGCGTTGGGTAGTTTTCTAGAACTTGTTGCTGCGTCCAACCTTCTGAAAATAACCCTAGAACGAACTCCACTGATATTCGTGTCCCCTTAATTACAGGCTTGCCAAGCAGAATTTTAGGATTTGAGTGAATGTGTGCTTTCCAGTTCATAGCCAGTGCGCCTCTATAGGGTTTTCATCTATTATCAGCATAGTTAAAATTATAAAATTTATGACCACAGCAGTATCTATTGACATTGGTACGCTCATTACACGCCCTCCCCGACTGCATGATGGATGTCCCCACATCGTCGGTAAAGGCGTTACCGTCCGCATCGTAACCTGGTACAAGCGAGGATAGAATGCTCAAGAGATTTGCGATCGCATTTCTCATCTCACCCTTGCCCAAGTCTACGTGGCACTCACCTACTATCATGCCAACACCCAAGAAATTGAAACTGATTTGCTCCATCAAGCAGCAGAAGCCAAGCGTCTTGAAGCTTTGCACAGCAACTTTGGTAAATATGAAATGCTAAGATAATAAATAATACATCGCCCACCGAAAAATCTACTAGATAAGCACTACCCTCAAACTGGGAAAGAGAAACTGATTTTTACCGGATAAATTTAGGGGGTGTAGGAGGAATATCGGCAATGAAGTAAAGTTGGGTAACAAGACTCAACACTTGTGATCCTTAACTAAACTGTAAAGTTCGAGCTCTTCAAACTGCCCTCGGTGAAAAACACGCTGTTTTTGGCTACCTTCCTGCGTCATTCCCAGCTTTTTTAGCACCTTAGCCGAGGCTATATTCGGTCTGAGACAAGTTGCATAAATGCGATCGAGCTTTAATGTTTCAAATATTCAAGACTGATTTAGTGTAATTGATTCGTTTTTTTCTCAAAAATTATGTCTGCTAACACTGCAAAAAATCATTACTTCCGATTGGCATTGTTCTGGGCGTTTCTGGGTAGTTTGGGAAGCTTGGCGGTGTTTCCTTATGCGCTGTCTCTCAATCCGGCAGTAAGTCAATTGCCTGCACCGCTACCTGTTTTGGCGATCGCCTCCGCCCTGCAAACCGGAATTTTTCTAATTCTCTTTTGTTGGATTGGGCTTCGCCTCGGTAACTCGATCGGACTTGATACGCCCATAGCTCGTGCTTTGGTATATCGACAGCCTTTCGCGCCAATATCTAAATCTGCCCTTAACACGGCGCTAATTGTAGGCTGCATCGGTGGAATCGTCCTGATAGGATTGAGTTTAGGGTTTGAACCTTGGATGCCGCCAATGGCTTCAACAACTGCGTTAAAGATTGACCTCTGGAAACGCATATTAGCTTCCTTCTACGGAGGCATCACCGAAGAACTCTTGCTGCGACTGTTCGGTATGACATTGATTGCGTGGCTACTTTGGAAGATTTTTGAGCGAGACAAACTGCAACCCTCTACATTGATTTTTTGGCTGGCAATTGTGGCGGCTGCAATATTGTTTGGTGTGGGTCATTTGCCTGCGGCTGCGAATGTCTGGGCATTAACCCCGATCGTCATTCTCCGCACCATTACACTCAATGCCCTCTTAGGAATTCCCTTTGGTTTTCTTTACTGGCGTTGGGGATTAGAATACGCAATGTTATCTCATTTTTTGGCTGATTTGGTACTGCACGGAATTGGAGGAAGTTAGCAGGAGATGCAAACAATGCAATGGTACAACGAACCTTTACCAAGAAAAGGGGTCTAAAGCCCCGTCCTTTTAGGACGGCTTTAATTTCCCCAGAACTGTGATAGAGTGTTTTATATCCAGTTCCAAGACGTAAATGTTAGTATTTGAAGCCAAGCTAGAAGGAAAGAGCGAGCAGTACCAGAGGCTAGACGAAGCCATTCGTACTGCTCGCTTTATTCGTAATAGCTGCATCAGGTACTGGATAGATACGAAGGGTGTGAATCGATACGACTTGAGTGCCTACTGTGCGGTGCTTGCCAAAGAATTCCCTTGGGCTGCCAAGCTCAACTCAATGGCAAGGCAAGCTTCCGCAGAGAGAGCTTGGTCATCAATTGCTCGTTTCTACGACAACTGCAAAAAGGCAAAACCGGGAAAGAAAGGATTTCCACGTTTCAAAAAGCATGAAACCCGCGATTCTGTTGAATACAAAACCTGTGGATGGAAGCTTTCAGAAGATCTCAGAAGCATAAACTTTAGCGACGGCTTCAAAGCAGGAAGATTTAAGTTGTGGGGAACTCGCGACTTGCATTTCTACCAGCGAAGTCAAATCAAACGAGTGCGCGTAGTGCGTCGAGCCGACGGGTACTACGTGCAATTCTGTATTGATGCTGAACGGAATGAACAGCGAGAGCCTACGGGACGAACCATTGGTTTAGACGTAGGATTGACCCATTTCTACACTGACTCGGATGGTAATACCGTCGAGAACCCGCGTCATTTAAGAAAGTCTGAGCGGTCACTCAAAAAGCTTAATCGCCGACTTTCGAGAACCCAGAAAGGTTCTAAGAACAGAGCTAAGGCGCGGAATCGATTAAGCAGAAAACACCTCAAGGTAAGTAGGCGGCGTAAAGACTTTGCTGTGAAATTAGCAAGGTGCGTAGTCCAGTCCAACGACTTGGTAGCCTACGAAGACTTGTCGGTGCGTAACATGGTCAAAAACAAAAAGCTGTCCAAGTCTATATCTGATGCCGCTTGGACAGCTTTTAGGAATTGGATTGAATATTTTGGCAAAGTGTTGGGAGTAGCTACTGTTGCCGTCGCACCGCACTACACTAGCCAAAATTGTTCTAATTGCGAAAAGGTTGTGAAGAAATCGCTAAGTCAAAGAACACATATTTGTCCGCATTGTGGATTTGTTTTAGACCGCGATTGGAATGCTGCGCGAAATATATTAGAACTGGGATTGCGTACCGTGGGGCACACGGGAACCTATAATGCCTCTGGAGACATCGACCTCTGTTTGAGTGAGGAAACTCCTTCAAGTAAGTCGGGTCGCAGAAAGAGGAAGCCCAAACAGTGATGTTTGGAATCACCGTCGCTTTAGCGGGCGTGAGGATGTCAAAATGGCATGAGGATAACGATGTTATCCACATTACCGCCGGCCCAAAGACTGACTTTTGGCGGCAAACTCATTACGGATTTATTCGCGATAACGGCAACTTTTACTACCGTCAAGTATCAGGCGACTTTACAGCCGAAGTCAAAATTACTGGTTGCTATCGATCGCTCTACGATCAAGCAGGATTGATGATTCGAGAGAGCGAAAATATCTGGCTCAAGTGCGGCATTGAGTTTGTTGAGGGAGTCCAAAACGTGAGTGCGGTTGTGACACGAGACTATTCCGATTGGTCTGTTATGCCGCTTGAAGTGCCGCCTGTTTCCCTGTGGCTGCGGGTAAAGCGCCGAGCTGAAACGGTGGAAGTGCAATACTCGTTGAATGGGTCAGACTATTCAATGATGCGACTGGCCTATTTAACTGAGTCACCAATCGTTCAAGTTGGGTTAATGTGTGCGGCTCCCCAAGGTGAAGGCTTTGCAGTGGAATTTGAAGGGTTTAAGCATAGTAAGCTGATCTAATGTGGATGGTAAAAAAAACGATTTCGGCGCCACTCCATATATAAAATTAAAATTAGGGGTGAGTGCTTTTCACTTACCCCAGCCATTTTTTGTCCGCCTTTTAACAAACCAATTGCAGCAAGAAATCGCCACAAAAGGATCTCAATTGCTACTAGATAGCCTTGCCGGTACTCAGCGACAAAATCGTGAATACTCCCAGCAAATGACCTGCGCTCATGCAAGCCAAAAATGCCGGTACGCTAACATTGTTGAACAAAGACGGGAATGGCAAAGGCATTTTCGGCCCGACGTGGGGATACCAAATTCGGCGGCTGAGAACTAGCAATGCTAAGATATTGCAAACAAACATCACCACAGGCTTTTGCCAATCTCCTGATGCTGTGTCAGTTACAGTCGATGCTACTACTGCCAGTAAATTTGAGTTAATCATCGTTGATGCTCCTATTTTTCATAAATTATCAGAAATGCTCGATGAGATTTCTTGCCAAAAATACAGCAGGGGCGATCGCCTTTACGCAATAAATATCTGTTGCTATTAATATTCACCGCGCCAGCGACAGCGCCCCCACCCATAATCATCGAATCACGGCAAGAAGTCTTTTAATGCCATTCAAAAGTAACGAAAGATACAAAGGGACAAAACCATACTCGCTGCCATTTGTAACTTTTAGCCTGTCTGGCAGTGGTGGCATTTTCTCACGCTGCCAGACAGGATAGACTGCTCGTCATTACTGAGCAATGTAGGTAGGCAGAAAGTGGAGAATGTCGCGCAGAACGCTATATCCAGCAGCATCCCAGAGCAAATAAGCTAAGAAACCGATCATCGCTAAGCGACCGTTCCAAAGTTCTGCTTGCGGGTTGAAGCCAAACAAAAAGGCATTCCGATCTTTGCCGTTGTAAGCATTAGCCGTAGGAGGCAGGTTAGTAGGACGAGTTTCCATGTTTTTACATTCCTTAACAATGTTCGCTTCTCATGGTAGCGACCTAATTTCTGCTTTGCTATCTGTCTCTAGGCTCAAGATACACACAAGTCTAAAGGAGGATTTTGAAACAAGAAATAAAGTGTTAAGTTTTGTTACGCGAGATTTTTCAGCGATCGCCTGTATCTGTAGATACTAAATACAACTGCAAGTTGAGATGGCTGCTGTGAAAAGCCCGATCGCCCCGTAGCGGCAAACAACGGCGCTGGTGACTCGACTATACTGAATCCGTGATCTGCTAGAGGCAAGAAAATTTAGTAAATTTCAGCTTAAAACCCGAACACATCGTCCTTGAGTTAATTAAAATAGGAGATAAATAGATCGATCGGGAGAAACAGTTATCGAAACCATCTACGGCAATCTTCAAGGTTTAAAGTCCAGCCAGCTCAAGCAACTCGAAAAGCTGTACCACCAGCGACTACCGGGCGATCGCATCACCACTGCAGAATTCGCCCAGCGCGTCGCCGCCATCAGCACGGAAATAGACAAACCAATCTGCACCTACATCAACCGCCGCGGACAAGTAATTCGCGTCGGCGTGGGTACACCCCGCCAAACGCAGATTGCGCCCTTAGAATTGCCCCGCTACGGGGGAGGTCGCCTCAGCGGCATTCGCTGCATCGCCACCCACCTAAAGCCAGAAACCCCAAGCGAAGCAGCCCTCACAGCAATGGCAATTCAGCGCCTGGATGCCCTGGTTTGGCTGACACTGACGGGGGGAGGATTTCAGCGCCGCGGCGGCGGTGCCACTGGTTACATCCAAGAAGCTTATCTCGCTCACCTAATACCCCAGGGAGATCAGCCAAATTTTGAGTTCTCTGTTTTGAGCGCTCAGTTAGAACCAGATGCAACTGATGAAATAGAAGAGCCTTCAATTCAAAAGTCACTAATCAAAAGTCCACACTTTCCCTGGAAAATATCAGAACCGTTGAATTTGGACGAACTCGCCGACCAAGACTTTCTGGATTTGGTGGAAGGACTCGAAGCAGAGTTTGAAGCAGAGTTTGTCGCGGGGGAGGTCGATGCCGACCAAGACAAAGTGCTGTTGGTAGGTGTAATGACTCAGCACATGACTCAGTTGGAGTTTGAAGACGGGCTGGCAGAAATCACGCGGCTGGTTGAAAGCGCCGGGGGTCAGGTACTGCAAACAGTGCGCCAAAAACGATCGCGCCCCAATCCGCAGACAGTCGTCGGCGAAGGCAAAGTTCAGGAAATTTCCCTCACAGCTCAGACGGTTAGCGCTAACCTCGTTGTATTCGATCGCGACCTGTCCCCCGCACAAATACGGAACTTGGAAACTCAGATAGGTATCCGCGTAGTCGATCGAACAGAGGTAATTCTCGACATCTTTGCCCAAAGAGCTCGATCGAGCGAGGGTAAATTGCAAGTCGAACTCGCTCAGCTAGAGTATGCCCTGCCCCGGCTCAGAGGTCGCGGTCAGGCAATGTCGAGACAGGGTGGCGGCATCGGTACCAGAGGCCCTGGGGAAACCAAGCTAGAAACCGAACGGCGGACGATCGCCAAACGCATTTCTCGATTGCAGCAAGAAGTAAATCAACTGCTGGCGCACCGCTTTCGGCTGCGGCAGAATCGGCATCATCACGAGGTACCCTCAGTGGCGATCGTTGGCTACACCAACGCCGGTAAATCTACTCTGCTCAACCTGCTCACAAATTCCGAAGTCTATGCCGCCGACCAGTTATTTGCCACCCTCGACCCCACAACTCGACGGTTAACCATTCCCGGCGTCACCGGGGAACCCCTGTCGATCGTCCTCACAGATACAGTGGGCTTTATTCGCGAACTGCCTCCCGCCTTGATCGACGCTTTCCGGGCTACCCTCGAAGAAGTCACTGACGCCGATGCTTTGCTGCACCTCGTCGATCTCTCCCATCCCGCGTGGCAGAGCCAAATTCGATCGGTGATGAATATTTTGACAGATATGCCCGTAACTCCCGGGCCAGCCCTTGTAGTTTTTAACAAAATTGATGCCGTGGATGGAGAGACTCTCGCCCTCGCGCGAGAAGAATTTCCTCAAGCAGTATTTATTTCGGCGGCCAAAGGTTTGGGGATGGAAACTCTCCGCGACCGATTAGCTCAGCTCATTCAATACGCCCTCTACCCTCGGTAAATACTTAAATACTCCTTTTGAATAGTTGACATGGGGGAATATACGTACATATACTGAGGACAGATCTAGTCGGACTATGAGATGATAAAAGAGTAGTCAGATTGTGCATGGCAAAGTACAATACAGCAGCTCTATTTTGCGATCGGTTAAATAAATATTTTCCGGGGGCCGCGGTCAAGGTAAAAAGACTCTTTGTTAATGGCTGTAAGGGCTGTTGGTTCAGATGTTGCCAAAAGAGGTTGCTTCACTCTGTGCCACCTACCTGTGCAAACCAGGGTACGCGATGTCAAAGTAAAAGAGAATAATATTATTATTAAAGTGTTTTGGCACTCACCTCAAGCGCTATACTATCTTTTACAGACGTCGGCCAGAGAATACATCCATTTATTGTAAGAACTCTAAAATCCTTGCCCGTCGTACAGCGCTCATCTCTAGGACTATTTCTATTTTTCGATTTTACCACTGTTTAACTAAATAGTTATGTGTACGCCACTGGCAAAACTAGCAATTGGACTCTCTGCCACAATGGCAACAGCGTTTTACTATCTAGCTGCTGCCCCTCCGGCTTCAGCACAAGCAAATGTGTGTGGGCCTGGAAATTATTCTAGTGCCTGTCTCCCCAGCCGGGCATCAACACCCCCCAGCCGGGCATCAACACCCTCCGGGCAGACATCAACACCAACGGCACCCACCCCGCAGGCGACCCAGCCGAGTTTGTCCCAAATATACAGCACACCTTTGAGAAACGCATCATCAACTGCTATTCCTGAACCGGGTACTGCGATCGCAGTCCTACTGACAGGTGCAGGAATGATCTGTTCGTGCAGAAAGCGAAACAAGCAGGTTGGTCCGCAGCGCTAGGCAGGCTGATGGCCAACCTGTTTGCCTTCAAAAAGTCTCCGTTTTTTTTAGCGTGAGTATTTGTTTACTTAAATTTATATAAAAAATAACTTGACACCTAGCTTGTGCGCTGCAAATAGAGCCGGATGTTGAAGGAAGAAAGCTATAGCGACTTCAGTCAGGGTAAAAATAAGGAAGAAGGCAAATGCACTTCCCGGCAAGGATTTCAGCAATGAATAACCTCCGGTGCAACAGATAAGGTTGCTATATATAATAAAAATTAAAATATAAAAATTAAAATAAGATTGGTTAAGATTAATCCTTCGCAGAGTTTTTGATAGCCTACCGTAGAATAAGGGTTTCAAGGGTCCTAGGCAAGTTTGCTACCAACGAAAAATCGAGGGTTTCAGCCTAGGAACTAAAAACATTCCGCACTATGGTTAAGATTACAATTAAAAAATATTGTTATTGCTTGAGCGTCCCATGACCCCTAAAGTAGAAATTTACACTTGGAGAACCTGCCCGTTTTGCATTCGTGCCAAAGCACTGCTGAAACGAAAAGGGGTTGATTTTACAGAGTACGCGATCGACGGAGATGAAGCGGCACGAGCTCAAATGAGCGATCGAGCCAACGGAGGCCGCACCCTGCCACAAATATTCATTAACGACCAACACATAGGTGGCTGCGACGAAATGCACAAACTAGATGCTCTAGGCCAGCTAGACCCCCTGCTAGCAGCAAAATGAGGCGTTCACTGTCGAATTTTCCGTTAGCCCAAATTTTCCTGCGACCAATTCTTAATTTTAAGTGACAATGAAATTTGCATTCATCATCGATCCCCTCGCGCGACTAATTCCAGGACACGATACCAGCGTAGCGCTGATGGAGGCAGCTCAAGAGTTGGGTCACGAAGTGTGGGCGACTCAAGCCAACGAACTAAGCGTCATCGGCGGCAAAACCTGGGCAATGCTCAGTCGGGTAGCCCTCACCCCAGTAAAAGTGGTAGAGGGACGCTGGGAGGCGGCTGAGGCTTGGTACCAGGTAGAACATCCTACTTTGCAGCCTCTGGAAGCAATGGACGCAGTATTTATGCGGACAGACCCCCCAGTCAACATTCCTTACCTCTACGCTACTTACCTTCTAGATGGCATCGATCCGGCTAAAACTTTGGTAGTTAACAGTCCCAAAGGATTGCGGGCGGCGAATGAAAAGATGTATGCTTTGCAATTTGAGGGAGCGATACCCGAAACAATTGTTTCTCAAAACAAGCAGGTAATTCGGCAATTTGTTGAGAAAAAAGGAGCGGCAGTTCTTAAACCCTTGGGCGGCAAAGCTGGCGAGGGGATTTTGTTTTTGGAAGCCGACGATCGCAATCTCAACTCCCTGGTCGAAATTAGCACTCAACAAGGTCAAATTCCAGTGATGGTTCAGACTTATCTGCCGGAAGCAAAAGAGGGAGACAAGCGAATTATACTGTTGGATGGCAAGCCCATCGGTGCTATCAACCGTATTCCCACCGGCAATGAATTTCGAGGCAACATGGCCGTCGGCGGCCGAGTCGCAAAAACCGAAATTACCGATCGCGAACTGCAAATTTGCGCTCAGTTAGAACCCGTGCTGCAACGGGACGGACTGTACTTTGTCGGCATTGATATCATTGGCGGTTATCTCACAGAAGTTAATGTCACCAGCCCTACAGGGATCAGAGAAATTGACTTGTTTGAGGGGGTTAGTTTGGGCAAACAAGTAATTGAATGGGTGGAGAAGGAAGAAGGAAGAAGGAAGAAGGAAGAAGGATGAGGGAAGAAGGAAAGCACGACACAGATTAGGACACGGATACACGGATTAATTATCGAGCGTCAGGCGGATGTTGAAGTCATTAGTTATTTGTTATAGCCTTTCTCATTAACATGAGGTGCTCTCGCGGGCATAGGGCATAGGGCATAGGGCATAGGCATAGGACTCGCCCCCATACCTCACTTTTTTGAGAACCGCTATAGTTGCTACTAATGCCCAATGCCCAATGCCCGATGCCCAATGCCCAATGCCCCATTCCCTATTCCCCAATATTAAATTATGTCAAAAATTGGCGTTGCAGTAGTCGGTACCGGTTTCGGTCAAAAAGTACACCTTCCCGGATTCCAGGCCCATCACCGGACAGAGGTTGTGGCTGTTTACCACCGGAATTTAGACAAAGCAAAGGATCTCGCCTCTACCCACAATATCCCCTACGCTTGCGACTCGATCGCCGATATAGTAGCCATCCCAGAAGTGGCGGGCGTCAGCATTTCCACACCGCCGTTTTTGCATTTTGAAATGGCAAAAACCGTCTTGGAAGCAGGCAAGCATTTATTATTAGAAAAACCCACAGCCCTGACAGCAAATGAAGCCAGGGAACTTTACCGATTGGCAAACAACGAATCTCAAACCGAGCTTAAAAATGGTGGTTCGAGAGCAATTGCCACAATGGACTTTGAGTTTCGCTTCATCCCCGCATGGCAAATGCTAGCAGAATTATTGGCAGCAGAATATGTGGGAGAAAAGCGTTTAATTAAGATTGATTGGCTGGTGTCGAGCCGCGCTGATGCCAGTCGCCCCTGGAATTGGTACGCGCAGAAAGAGCGAGGCGGCGGAGTTCTGGGCGCGACAGGTTCTCACGTTTTTGATTATATTAGCTGGCTGTTCGGCCCGCCCCAAAGGCTTTCTGGGCAATTAATTACAGGAATTTCGCGGCGGCCAGATCCGAATGATTCGGGAAATTTAAAATTAGTTGATGCAGATGATTCTTGCACGTTGATGTTGGAATTAGCCGGGGGAACGCCTTGTCAAGTTTGTTTGAGTTCTGTTACTTATCAAGGGCGGGGACACTGGGTGGAAATATACGGGAGTAAGGGTACGTTGGTGTTAGGAAGCGACAACCAGCAAGATTACGTCCACGGATTTCGCTTGTGGGGTTCCCAAGGTGGAGAACCTTTAGCTGAAATCAAAATTCCTCAAAGATTGGAGTTTCCTCAAGTTTATCCAGACGGGAGAATTGCACCGTTTATTCGAGTAGTAGATAGGTGGGTTGAAGCAATAGATGCCGGTAAATCCTTGATACCCTCCCTCAGAGAAGGGGTTTACTCGCAGTTGTTGATGGATTTGACCCAGGAGTCGAATGCTACGGGAACTTGGGTAGATTTACCGAGTATAGATAAATTTTTGGGCACTAAGTAAAAGTAAAAACTGCCAAAGCAATCTCACGCACTCGATCGCACCCCAAACCCGATAAACTACAAATAGAGAAACTCAATCCCACCCTATATCCAGAGTCGGTAGTTGTCAGTAACTCAGGGCTAAAGCCACTGAGCTTGTAAGAGCGATCGAGCAAGCTGTACTGACCAGCCTAAGCCTTAACTGGCTACGTTATTTAGGTCACGACACCCTGGGATGCGAAGCTAGTCCCTTGCTCTGTCGCTAGTAGTTAAACAGCCTTAAAGTCACTGAGGCAGTGCTGCCAGCCTAACAAGCCTCTATAACATTGGCGAAGCTAACATTACCCCGCAAGGGAGATCGAGGCAACCATACCTCACCAGAGGGGCAACCATACCCCTCTACCCCGCAAGGGGATTCAAAGCGATTGAAATCGCCGGGTCGTTTTCCTCTCAGGACTAAAGTCTCTGAGCTTCCCACTTACCGAGCTTTTTTGTGAATGGCGCGCCCTGAAAGTCCTTGCCTCAGTATAGCGATCGCTCGCCTGAGAACCGCTGGGGCAAACCATTTTGCCACTTGGGTTCTACAAGCTCCCTATCCTAGCGGGTACGTTCACCACGACTGTATGTGGCCCGATACCCTCTCCCAATCATGGAAAGCTTGGCAGGAAATGTTTTCGCCCTCCGGGACAATTCACGAATTGCCCCTAAATCCTGATGGCAGTTTCGTCTCGCCAGAAAACAACCAGAATATACTGGCAGAAACTGAACAACGAACACCGACGCCCTCTGTGCCGCTCCACCTCGGTCAACAGGGGTGGGGCGACAAGGGGGATCAGCATCCGCCTCGGCCACCGGCAAGCTACAGCAGTCGCCTGATGCAGCATTTGGGGATTAATCTTTGGCAGTGGCTGTTTGAAGGGCCGATTCAGGGTAGTCTCCAGGAAAGTAAAGGTATTGCGATCGGGCAAAATCTACCCCTGCGAGTGCGCGTAGACTTGCGCGAACCGTATTTAATTGCTTTGCCTTGGGAAATTATGCAGCCTCAAGCCGGTCAACCGGCAATTTCTTTGTCGCAGCAACTGCTTTTCAGTCGCACTACCAGCAATGTTGAACCTTTGCCACCCCTGCATCCTGCAGAGTCGCTCAACATTTTGCTAGTTTTGGGACAAGCAGAACCCGGCCGCGGTGCTAATTCTCAATTTTCCAGCAGCAATAACCGTCATTTGCAGTTGGAAGCAGAAGCACTCGCCCTAGCTGGGGTTCTCGAAAGCGCTTTTCAAACCGACGACAACGGCAAATATTCTGACATCAGCGTTCCGAGTCGCGTCGATACTCTGATCGAACCTACTGCGGCGGAACTAATTTCTCGGCTGGAAACGCAAGCTTACAACATTCTGTTCTACGCCGGCCACGGGATACCGGGCCCCGACGGCGGTTTGCTGTTTTTGGGGCCGGAAACCGCGATTAATGGCACTGAACTGGCTCAGGTTTTAGTTCGGTGCCGCGTGACGCTGGCGGTGTTTAATGCCTGCTGGGGAGCTCAGCCGGCGGTGGAGAGGCTGCACTCAACTAACGGCCAGCAACAGGCGATCGCCCGCAGCAGTTTGGCTGAGGTACTGATCCATCACGGGGTGCCGGCGGTGTTGGGGATGCGGGACTCGATCGCCGATCGCGAGGCCCTGAGTTTTATCCAAACTTTTGCCCAAGCTTTGGCCGGTCGGATGTCGATCGATCGGGCAGTCGCCGTCGCCAGACAGCAGTTACTGACGCTCTACAAGTTCAATCAACCGGCTTGGACGCTGCCTGTGCTGTATATGCACCCTGAGTTTGACGGTCAGCTAACTGAGCCGGTAGATGACCTAAAAACTGAGTTGCCTTTAAATTCTTCTACTTGGCTGGGACGGTTGCCGTCTTGTGCTTATTTGCGGGGGCGCGATCGACCAAATGCCAAATCCACCGAATCGAGCAATCAGGTTTGGCCGATTCGCGCAGGTATGGTTCGAGTCGGACGCTGGGAAGAAAACGACGTAGTGATTCGAGAACAGTGGGTTTCTCAAAAACACGCCGAGATTTTCTGCCGAAACACTATCGGAGATAGCCGGGAAGAACCTAGCTACTTCCTGCGCGATTTTTCTCGCTACGGGACTCTAGTTTTGGGATCTGAGGGATGGCAGAGAGTTCACCACCAAGAATTGCTGCTACGCAGCGGGACTCAGCTAAAATTTGGCAGTTCTCAAGGTCAGATTTTTGAGTTCACTATTGAGGTTCCTAAAACTTCGGGGTACAGTGAGACGGATTGCGGAACGAATTAAGGTGCGGGTGTAGCTAATGAAGACAAGCGGCTACTGGCACAGCAAAGTTCTGGGCGTTGAGTGTCCAGTCTCAATTTAAAAGAGTTACTCACCACTGATAGCTCGCAACGAGCTCTTGGCACAGTCCCCCCTTCTGTCTTTTCCTTCTCCCACTTAGGTATTACATCATGGCTACCCAATCTGCTGATTCTGAATATTTTCGCGATTCTCAAACTCAGGCCCAGATGGAACTTCTCGCCACAATTGTTCAGACTGATGTTGCTTACCCCTGGAATCCTGCACAGCTTGAATCCGAATCTTATTTAACTGCCCTAGAGCAGGAATTTGCGCTATCTGATTCATTCAGCGACAGCGATATTGCCCTGAAGTCGCAAGTTTTATTCTCGCAATTAGAACAAGTTTGGCTGACGACTGCTCTGCAAAAGTCTTTGCGCGAGAAATTTGCTCGCGTGCCTCAAGATTTTCTGGCCAGCATCGCTCAAAGCGTACAAAACGCAACTGTTAAGTGTCAATCTTTAGCTGACCAAATGGTAGAGTGCGTCTTAGAGATTTTGCCTCAGTGGGCTGAGGAAGATTTGCAGGTGTTGGCACGTCCTTTGGCTTATGCGATGCGAGATGTTGATTCGGAGGGGGGGGAATTGGTCATGGCAACTAAAAGACCTTGGGCCCAATTGTCGGAAATAGAACAAGCCAGAGTTAGTTTGGCTGTCGCCCGCTATGCAATCTCGCAATTAGAAATTGCTGATTAGTTTTTTGATGGCTTTGTTTTTGTGCTGCGAGCGCGGTAATTTTTTTAAATTAATATAAAATTTATCTACCTTTAGTTAGATGTCAAATTCATCTAATTGCTAAATCCTAGGGATTGCTATAGTTTGATATAGCAATCCTATTTGATTTGTAGAGTAGCACCAATCCGTAGTATTTCGGCGTAATCCGAGGTATTGCAGCTACTCCAGACCACTCAAAGCGAGTAATCGTTATCTCTAAGCGTTTAAGTTCACACCTTGGGATTCGCTAGTTCCAAGCTCTGTAAGTAGATTGTTAAACATCCGAGATTGGTTAGAGGAAGTGCAATCTGCATAGTACCGAGAAGATAACAGGGTTGAAGCAAACTTTACTTTTAGGAAACAACGCCAAAATGTTGAAACCCAATTTCGTTTTTGTAATTGATGCTAAAAAGAAACCGCTTACACCGTGTAAGCCTTCTATGGCGAGACGTTTATTATCGATGGGTAGAGCATCTGTTTTTAGAAAATATCCGTTCAGCATCATTCTCAAAAAAGAGGTTGCAGATATTCCTAAACCCGTCACAATTAAACTAGACCCCGGTTCTAAAACCACAGGGATTGCTCTTGTTCAAAACGACAAAGTAATCTTTGGTGCTGAGTTGACTCATCGCGGTCAAGCCATCAAAGCATCTTTAGAATCCCGTCGTTCTCTACGTCGGGGGAGGCGTTATCGTCACACTCGCTATCGGCAAGCACGGTTTCTCAATCGCACCCGCCCTTCAGGTTGGTTGCCTCCAAGTTGGCAGCATCGCGTAGAAACTACTTTGACATGGGTGAATAAATTAATCAAATTTGCACCCATCAGTGAGATCGTTCAGGAGCTTGTCAGATTTGATTTACAACAACTTGAAAACCCAGAAATCTCAGGCATTCAGTATCAGCAAGGCATTTTATGTGGGTACGAAATCCGCGAGTATTTATTGAATAAATGGAACAGGAAATGCGCTTACTGCGACGTGACTGACACACCATTGCAAGTCGAACACATCCAGCCCAAAGCAAAAGGTGGCACAAATCGGCTCTCCAATCTGTGCCTGGCTTGCGAGAAATGCAATCTCAAAAAAGGGACTCAGGAGACCCGCGTTTTCTTAGCCAAAAAGCCAGATGTTCTGCGATCGGTTCTAGCTCAAGCAAAGCGCCCCTTAAAAGACGCGGCTGCGGTCAACTCAACCCGATGGGCATTGTTCAACCGACTCAAAGAAACGGGTATTCCTGTCTCGGAGGGTTCGGGTGGTCTGACCAAGTACAACCGCACTCGACTTAGCCTGCCTAAAACTCACTGGTTAGATGCGGCTTGTGTGGGTCAGATTGATTCCTTGGAGATGCTCGCCTTACAGCCCTTGCTGATTAAATCAACAGGACAAGGGAATCGACAGTCCACTAGAAACGATAAATACGGTTTTCCTTGTGCCAAGCCTAGACAGTCTTTTACTCATTGTAGGACTGGTGATATTGTTGCCATTCAGCTTCTAGAAGACCGCAAGCGATTCCAATCAGGACTTTACGTTGGACGGGTCAAGACTCCAACAGATAAAGGTGTTGAGATCAAGATCGGTAATTTTCGACTAAGTACAAAAGATCTGAGCAACGTCAAATTCTTGCACAAACAAGATGGCTATCAATATGCGTCAATCAACTCCGCTTTACTCCAATAAAGGCGTTTCTAGTAATTAGACAAGATATAGCCTTTCTCTGTAACATGAGGTGCACGCTTGATAAGCGGGCATAGGCCTCCGTGGGCATAGGCCTCCGTGGGCATACCTCACCAAGATTGAGAACTGGTGTAATTTTTTTTGAACTATAGCAAGCGCGCCCGACGTTTATGACTGAGATGTGGCAGAATTTTTAGTAAGATTTTTATGGGCGGCGTCGCAGAAACGGCCCCCAAGAAATATTTTTTATTATGGAACAGGCCGGAAAGCCTGTTACGGACATTGCTGAAATCCTTGCCGAATATTGCTTCTGACCGAAAGCATCCAGGATACAAGCCCCCCAATTTATCCGGGGGGTCAATGCTTCAATTCTTTAATCTAAAATCTAAAATCTAAAATCGATTGACTTCTCTCCTCGGTAACTAAAGCCTTCTTCCTTCTTCCTTCTGCTATATTTGGCCAGGTTTGGACTCGCTAAGCAGTTTGGCAACAGCAAGCAAGATGAATTATCATACAAGGGTCAGAATGTTAAAAAATGTAAAAATAGTAATTGGGGTGTGTCGGAATTTTCAACTGAATTAAAAAGTGGACAGCAGGAAACCCTTACTGTTGCAGGCACGATCGGGACTTTAAAATTATTTTATGACAACTTCAAGATTTGATTTTCAAGACTTGAAACGCCGCTTTGGGCGGATTTCGCGGGTGCCGGCGGCAACGCTAGTCGTGTTGGGTGCGGTTGCTTTCGCAGGTGCGATCGCCGGGGCCTGGTTTGCCGGTGAAGGTACAGTCAGCGGTATTTTTGCCACAATCAACATTTGGCAGCAAAACCCGCCTGTGTGGCTGCAAGTGCCTGCTACGAGCAAGATGTATTTGTTAGTGCCGACTTTTGTGCTGGTTTCGGCGGCTTTAGCTGCAATTAAAATTTCGCCTCAACCGCAGAAATGGTCGCGCGCTGTGGTAGTTGCAATAATTCTAGCTTTAACCATTCGCTACGTTTTATGGCGATCGCTCGCTACTCTAAATTTAACCGATCCCCTCAACGGTATCTTTAGTTTAGGGCTGTTTTTCCTAGAAATGCTACTGGTTTTCAACACCAGTATTCAAATGTATTTAATGCTGAGAATGAAAGATCGGCGTCGAGAAGCCGATCGCATGGCAGTTGCAGTTGAAGCTGGAAACTTCACCCCACCCGTAGATATTTTTATCCCAACTTACAACGAACCGGCTTTTATTTTACGGCGCACTGTAATCGGCTGTCAAGCTTTAGATTATCCCAACAAAAAAGTATATTTGCTCGACGATACCAAGCGGCATGAAATCAAGTTGCTGGCCAAAGAACTGGGATGCGAGTATATAACCAGACCCGATAATATTCACGCCAAAGCTGGAAACATTAATCATGCCACACCCCTAACTAATGGAGAACTAATTGTAGTTTTCGATGCAGATTTTATTCCCACTAAAAACTTTTTAACTCGAACAGTTGGATTTTTTCAAAATCCCGAAATCGCCCTCGTTCAAACACCGCAAAGCTTTTACAACCACGACCCCATCTCCCGTAATTTAGGTTTAGAAAATGTGATCGCGCCGGAAGAAGAAATTTTTTACAGGCAAATTGAAATCATCAAAGACAGCGCCGACAGCGTGGTTTGTTGCGGTACATCTTTTGTAGTTAGGCGGAGTGCTTTAGAAACAGCGGGAGGCTTGGTCACAGATTCAATCTGCGAAGATTATTTTACCGGAATTCGGCTGTCAGCAACCGGATATCGCTTAGTTTATTTAGATGAAAAATTGAGTGCGGGTTTGGCGGCTGAAAATATAGAGGCTCATCTAAATCAAAGGCTACGCTGGGCGCGAGGCACGCTTCAGGCATTTTTTATTGATTCCAATCCTTTAACAATTCGCGGTCTTACATTCGTACAGAGGCTATCTCATTTGGAAGGATTGGTGCACTGGTTTACCAGTTTAACCAAGGTTTTATATCTGTTGATACCTTTAGCTTATTCATTTCTCGGCATAATTCCTTTGCGGGCAAGTGCGCGGGAATTGCTGTACTTTTTCCTGCCTTACTATTTGGTGCAACTGACTGTGTTTTCTTGGCTGAACCGCAGATCGGGCTCGGCTTTGCTTTCGGATATTTATTCGTTCGTGCAGTGTATTCCTTTAGCGGTGACGGTGGTGAGTTCCATGCTGAAACCCTTTGGGAAAGGGTTTCAGGTGACGCCAAAAGGAATGGCGAGCGATCGCTTTAATTTTAACTGGAATTTGGGATGGCCTTTGATTGTCTTGTTCGCAGCTACAGCATTCAGTTTATGGCACAATTTAAACATTAATTTAGTGAAAAATGTAGGCACCGTACAGTCAATATCAGAAAGTGCACATTTGTTGTTGTCAAAAGGAATGAGTTTGGGATGGGTTTGGAGCGCGTACAACCTGCTGATGATCGGGATTGCCTTACTAATTTTGGTGGATATTCCTAAGCCGGACATTTACGAATGGTTCAATTTACGCAGGGTGGTACAATTAAATATTGGCGGTAAAAGTTTTTGGGGTATAACTACTGTAATTTCGGAAAGTGGCGCTGAAGTTGCTCTGACGCAGTGGCCAAGTTTTGCGGTGAAAGGTAAAGGTAGTAAAGAGAGTTTGACCCCAGCAGAGATTTTGCCAAAATATGCCGTTCAGACAAGTTTATTGCAGGGTAAAATAAAAGCGCTCTCTCGCAGTGCGGCAGTCAAAGCAAGGAGATCCGTAGCGCCCTCTGTTGTTGAGTTGGGCACTGAGCGTCCTTTGGCCCAAGGTTTGATTGATTGCGATTCGGCGACTATGAAAATTATGGAAGAAAACTGTTTTATTCCTGTGGCTAAGATTGAGTTGGTGAGCGATAAATCTCAGTTGGAGTCAAGTTTTCGGGATGGAAAAGACGGCAGTTTTGCGGAATTTCCCACTGTGCGAATTGCGTTCGATCGCCTGAACATTAGCCAGCACCGCTGTTTGATCGAAATGCTGTACTGTCGGCCCGGCCAGTGGCAGCGGCAGGAAACTCCCGGAGAATGGCGATCGCTGTGGCTGTTGTTGAGAATTGCTTTGAAACCGAGGGCTGTTTTTGAGAGGAATAGGGCAGTTAGGCCGATCGGAGTTTCGCAACTGTAGATCGAGTTTCCCTCCCGGGCGGGTTTCACCAAACATTTATCACGACAACAAACAATCCCATCAAGCCGCCCCCGCCCAGGAACAATGGTAGATTTTATAGCAACCGCCAAGACGGTTAGGACGTTTTTAATGGCTGACACGATTGATTTTATTGCTTCTTCCTTCTTCCTTCTTCCTTCTTCCTTTTTCCTTCTTCCTTCGGCTATACATAGACAAATGACCAGAACTTGTTTTTTAATTAATCGGCACAAACTCGTAACCGTAACTGGTGCGATTTCCGGGTTTAACAGTTACTAATTGAACTGCTCGATTGCGATCGCCCGAAGGTAAAAACCGAATCGGGCCCGATGCTCCATTTGCGGAAAAATCTGACGCCGATAAAGTTTGTTGAATGCCTGTACGAGTCGGATTGCGCCCTAAACCAACAATTAACGCGATCGCCGCGTCGTAGGCTAAAGCTGTGCGCCAACTTACTTCAGCATTCCACAGTTGTTTGGATGTTTGGGGAAAGTTTGACTGCGGATCTGCGAGAATATGCCAAGGAATCGCCAGCACCATATCTGTTGCTCCCGCGCCACCGATTTGCAGGATTTTAGCAGTATAAACGTCGTCTCCTGCGAGTAACGGCAGGCGTTTGGCGTTTACTTGCACTACTTGCAAAGCTTGGTCGAGCGTGGCGGTATTGGCTGCTAACACAATCACTTCTGCTCCCTGGGCGATCGCGCTTTTAAAGCTCTCGGCCGCATTAAAATTGCCCTTAGCCAAGTCAAATTCCGATACTACTTGTCCGCCATCTCCGTAAAGAGCAGTAGTGAATTCACTTTTTAAAGATTTGCTATAATTGCTAGCAGAATTGAAAAATACAGCAGCTTTTTTCTTTTGCAATTTTGTCAGCATATAGCGGGAAATAGCATTAGCCGCAAACCGATCGCTCGGCACTGTCCGAAATATATTGTTGCCAACTCCTGAAAGCTGCACCGACGTACTTGTGGGAGAAATTGCTACTAATTGTTTTTGCTGGTAAATCTGGCTGGCTGCTAGCGTTGCGTCAGAACTAAAATGCCCGATCACTCCTAAAACTTCAGAGTTATTTGCGATCGCGCTGGCAATTTGCGAGGCAATTTCTGGGTTGTTGTCGTCGTTAGCAATTAGCACTTTTAATGGAGTACCGCTAATGCCGCCGCTTTGGTTGATTTCATTTTGAGCTTGAGCGACGCCCCGCAGAATTTCTTGAGCACCATTGATATCGGCGCCAATGGGAACTGCGGCGGCAATTGTGTAGGATTTTTGAGATCCGATGCGGGCGTTGTTGAGGTAAATTAGTGCTTCGGGATCGTTGCGATTGGTTTTCAGCGAAGCTTGTAAGTCGGAAAGAGCTGCGTTATAGTTGCCAGATGCGATCGCCTGTACTGCTGCTTGTTTGGTTGTTGTGGCTTGCTCTGGAATTAACACTTTTTGTCCGGCACTCAGACGCTGCCCAATTGCCTGCTCTGATTGCGGGGAATTCCCCGTCGGAGACTTGGGAAATGTCTGATTTTGGGGTGATAAACCTCCGAGATTGATGCCGCCTCGGCTTGTCAGCCACCAAATACCTGCACCGGCTAGCCCGATCGTAATTAGGAGCGATAATACCAGAACAACGGTTTCATTTTTTTGGGACATGGCGGCAGAATTTTAGATTTTAGGTTTTAGATTCAACGACTTAGGAAGTTCGGTCACGAGCAATGTACGGGATGTAACGCATTTAATAACAAGTTTTCCTTCTTTTAATAATTTATGTAGCAATTATTCTAATTGTGCTACTGGAGATAGATGATTTTTGGCTGACATATACATATATTTTAGCGCTTGGTAATTTATTTCAACTTGATCTTCTACAAATCTAACTGCGTAGCAGCTTTGAGCCAGTGACGTTGACTGTGATACCTGCGGATTGTCCCGTCTCTGAGGGTTTCGCTTCTTCGCCGTATTTGGCGCTGCTGGGGGTGGGAGGCATTTCTGGTGTGATTTCTGGTGCTGTTTCAGCTACCGTGTCTCCTGAGTCTGCCATCGGGGGCAGGGCGGTTTCATTCTCACGAAAATCGCGTTTTTGACTCTTGTAGTGCCAAGAATGCCTACCCCCCCACAGACAACTTCACAGGCGTTTGAGACATGGGGGCAGCCACGGGCGGCAGCCACGGGGGGCAGCCCCTACAAGAGAATGAAACAGCCCTGCGATCGGCGGGGGTGCGATCGCGGTGTTGTACAATTTGAGGATGATTCTTGTGGGGAGTTAAGGGTTAGCGTCCCGCCTGGTGTGAAAATACACGCCTTCGGGCGAAGAGATCCCATCCCACAAAACAATCAAAATCATCCCGCTATTATGCAACGCCATAAATAGGGCTGTGGCGATTGCGATCATTACGTTAAAAAAGCCTCTACCATCGGTGCTTATTCTGAGGCTTGCTGTGGCATCAGGTGGTTGTTTTGACCGTACCACAAGCTGATTGCTGCGAGCTATGCAGCCAACTAGGGCCACCAGCGAACCCGGTATTTTCCCTGTTTCTTTTTCCATCCTTGAGCTGCTTGCTCGCGGTTATGACGCCTGGAGTAAAGAGTGGCTGGCTTATAGCTTGCTTAACTTGTTGACTGCCCTTTTATTTGCGGTCATACTTCCTACTAAGGTAGAACAATCAGCTACATTTAGTTTGTTGCGAATCCTACTTTATAGGTTTTTTTATGTTGTTTAGCTTTTTGTAAACATTTTTGAGCGGTTCATATCACAATTTTTTAATAAATTCTTTTTCTTAATTATATCTTTATTTTTTCGCCCAACCTAGACAGTGGGGGAGTTTTTAATTATCCAGGAGCGGGGAAAGATTAAAGTTTTTTTAAGTTTGACAAAATAAAGGACATCTTTTGTAATATAAAGAAGAAAGTTGAAAAAAATATAAAGACAAACTAATTGGATAAAAGTGTCGCTAAGGTAGTAAAAATGACGGTTGGTCAGAGAAAAAGAGTGTTAAGCTAGGCTAAGCTCAGCCAAAGCAAAACCTCGATATTTAATTAAGTTCGATCGATACCAAAGGCTAAGGTAAAGTTCATGGCAAACTCAGTTTTAAATCAGCCAAACGCAGCAGCAGGAGTGCAGTGGCAGCCAAAAGATATTATCCGCAGCCTAGTGTGGAAAATTGCGATCGCAACCTGGCTGTTAATGGCTGTAGGCAGCGCCACGCGAGTGATGAATGCGGGGCTCGCTTGCCCCGACTGGCCGCTGTGCTACGGTCAATTAATACCTGCAGCGCAAATGAATTTGCAGGTATTTCTGGAATGGTTTCACCGGTTGGACGCTGCGGCAATTGGCTTAAGCGCGATCGCACTTTTAGGACTATCTTTGTTTTACCGCAGCCGCCTGCCAAAATGGCTGCCTTGGGCGAGCGCCGGAGCAGTATTTTTAATCGTTTTTCAGGGCGTATTGGGCGGCTTGACAGTAACACAACTGCTGAGATTTGACATCGTTACCGCTCACTTGGGAACAGCTTTACTATTTTTTGGCGCCCTGCTAGTCATCGGTTTCATGCTGACTCCCTACGAAGCTACAGGAAATGTCGGCAAATTAGCTTGGGTAAGTTCGATCGCAGCATTGTTAGTTTACCTGCAAAGTTTGTTAGGAGCATTAGTAGGCTCTAGATGGGCTCTGCACCAATGTTTGGACTCCTCAGAATTGTGCTCGGTAATGAACAGCCACATCGCCGGTATCGTACCAGCTACAGCAGCGACTTTAGCCGTAGCAGTGATGGCTTGGCGGCAGCCTGCACTGAGTCCAAATTTGCGAAAACTGGCTAATTGGGCGAGTGTTTGTCTAATTGCTCAATTAGTTCTGGGATTAGCAACTTTCCGGCTGCACCTTCAGGTAGAACCGCTGACAGTGGCCCACCAAGCAGTCGGTGCTGCTTTGCTGGGAACCCTGATAGCTTTTAGTGTTTTAGCTTGGCGCGATCGAGTTTTATCAGCTTGAGAGTAATATCATGTCCGGTAGCATCGTTATTATATAGTGCAAGGTCTTGTAGGGGCGGGTTCACCATGATTCTCGATCTAAAAGCCAACAGTTTCATAAACCCGCCCCGCCCATACAAGCACGAATCAACCGGACACTCTCTAAAAGGCAGATTTATCTATTCCTTGAGTAAGAGGGGCCTGATTTATCCCTCGGTGGGGGCGGGTTTATTAATCCTTGTAGCTACAGTAAATATTTGTCGTAAAACCCGCCCCTACAAACCAATGACTGACAACTAACAACTAACAACTAATAACCGATGCAAGAAGTTCTTACCAACGACAGCCCCCGCCTCCACGAAAACTTTTCGCAAGTCGTGAAAAGTTACTATCAACTAACAAAACCCAGAATTATTTTACTGCTGCTAATCACCACATCAGCAGGAATGTGGATGGCAGCCAAAGGAGAAGTAGACCCGCTATTGCTGGTGTCAACTATTACCGGAGGCGCTTTAGCTTCTGCGTCGGCGAATACGATTAATTGTGTCTACGACAGCGACATCGATTATATTATGGAGCGCACCCGGTGGCGGCCAATTCCTTCCGGGCGTGTCAAGAAGCGGGATGCTTTGATATTTGCGATCGCCCTAGCTACAATATCCTTTACATTGCTGACAGTTGTTGCCAACTTATTAGCGGCATTGCTAGCGATGTCAGGCATCCTTTTCTATGTCCTAATTTACACCCACTGGCTGAAGCGCCACAGCGTGCAAAACATCGTTATTGGCGGTGCAGCAGGGGCGATTCCGCCGCTAGTTGGGTGGGCTGCGGTTACGGGAGATTTGAGTTGGGGTGCGTGGCTGCTGTTTGGGATTATATTCCTGTGGACACCGCCGCATTTTTGGGCATTAGCAATGATGATTCGCGATGAATACAAGGAAGTAGGCGTCCCGATGTTACCTGTAATTGAGGGCGACGAAGAGACAGCCCGCCAAATTTGGATTTACACGCTATTGATGATTCCTGCAACTTTCCTGCTAGTTTATCCCCTGCATTTAGCGGGCGCGGTGTATGCGGGAACAGCTATTTTCCTGGGTGCTATTTTTGCCCAAAAAGCTTGGTTGCTGTTGCAGACTCCAGAGGATAAGATTGTTGCGCGATCGCTCTTTAAATACTCTATTCTGTACCTGATGCTATTGTGCGCCGGAATAGTGGTTGACAGTTTGCCTGTGACTCATAATTTGACTACTGCTGTTGTACAAAATGTGCAAACTTTGATTAGTGCAGTTGTGATGTAGTCTGCTTTTAGAGCCCAGACTTCTTGAAGAAGTCGGGGCTCTGAGTATTTAGCTATTTTTTAAGTATTTACTCAAAAACTCTAACTGGTTAACCATTTCCTCTGCTGTCTTATTAGCAGTTAGTTCCATAATAACTCTAACTTGCTCGCCCACGGAATAGTCTTGTGAGATCAGCGCAATGCCAGCATGAGATTCCTCTCTGCCAAGGAACTCAGTATGTAACTGACAGAAATCTCCAATATTGTGACTGTACAAAACTCTGTTTTGAGTGGCAGCTAGCCGAAGTTGTTCTTCGTCGATTAATCCTTCTGTTTGAGTTTCGTTAACGGTGGTTACATCGACTTGACGTGCCCGTAATGCCCGTAGTAGGGACTGATCCTGGGAGTCTTCATCTAGGTAAAGCCTAATCTCACTCATGCTTCTTTACCAAAGTTGCTGTACAAAGCTTCAAGACGCTTGGCTTCTGCTGCTTGATGGAGCAAATCAGTTTCAATTTCTGCGGTGTTGGCATGATAGTAAGTTAATGCAGCGTAGACTTCGGCGAGGGTGAGATGAGAAATGCGATCGCAAATCTCTTCAGCATTCAATCCTCGCTTGTACCAGGTTACAATCCGGCGAACGGTAACGCCTTTACCGAGGATGTGGGGACATCCACCATGCAGTCCGGGAGTGCGTGTAATGAGCGTACCAATGTCAATAGATACTGCTGTGGTCATAAACTATGGAAGTTTGAAGGGACTGATTTCTATTACAGCATAGCGATCGCAGAATTATATCGCGGTGTGAGTTTGGGGCGATAAATGAAGTAAGCTAGAGACAAAGGTTTTAAATAATTTTAACCCATGCCAGCATCCGTTGCTTATCTGTTTGACCGAATTACAGTGAACCCAAGACAATGTGGCGATCGTCCCTGCATCCGGGGAATGCGGATTCGAGTCATCGATATCCTAGAGTTGCTAGCTGCGGGTGAGCAAATTTTTAAGTTTCTCGAAGAATTGCCAGACTTGGAACTTGAGGATATTAAAGCTGCGCTGTTGTATGCAGTCGGCAAACTCGACCATCCCGTTTTAGCCGCATGACAATTTGGTTGAATTCTCATCGCTCGCCAGCAATTGATGTGTGGATTACTGGCTACCTTTGGTGAAATACATCAGCGATCTGCGGTATTTTTCTCTTCTATTGGGTATTGTACCGCAACTGCGATACAATTATAAGTTCGACTGCTAGATTTTCGTAAACTCGTAATCAGTTGATATATTTCGGGAATGTCTGAAAAAACTCTGCTAAGTGAAATTGTTCATTGTCCCCATGCACGAGAGTGTCAAGAAGATATTTCTGTTGAAAATCCATGTCGTAAAATTGTTGACTCTCAAAATGCAATTGGGTTAGAAAAATTTCAAGTGCCTGAACCTTGGAGTGGACAGATAGAGCAAGCACCCATTCTCTTCCTGAGTTCAAATCCATCAATTGGCTCTGATGAAGATTACCCAACTTGGGATTGGTCATGTAGCGAAGTACACGATTATTTCAATTACCGTTTTGGAGGAGGACGTAAGCACTGGATCGTTGATGGTACAAAATCCTTGCTAAAAGACGGGAAATATAGTCGCTCTACTCGATTTTGGGCAGCGGTTAGACAACGTGCGATTGAGCTACTTCAACGGAACGTTAGTCCAGGCATTGATTATGCGCTTACCGAGATAGTGCATTGTAAGTCTCGTGCCGAAACTGGTGTAGAAGAATCACAGGAGCAATGTGTGGAAGCCTACTTGTTGAGAGTTTTAGAACTAGCAAGAGCAAAAGTGATAGTGGTACTGGGGGCACGCGCAAAGCAAGTGATTCAAAGCCAATTCAATATCTCTACAGCAAATTCAATATCCGAGTTCGTTGAGATAGGGAATCGTGAAAGATTTTTTGCTTTTCTCCCCCATCCAAATGCTCGGACCCACCGTTCTTTTGCTAAGTGTTTACAGGGTGATGAACTTGAAAAGTTACGCGCTTTTTTGCGGTAGCATCAAAATACGGCAAGAGATGCGCGCACTCGAACAACGCCAATGCACCCGACCGTCGAAATCCTGTCGGTGGCAGTCTGAGGTAATTTGCGGCGGGTGATTGGCAACGTTAGACCGCTAAATCTGAGTTGGGTAGTGGCTTGAATGTATCTATCAAATTCCAACCCAAAGGTGAATGTCATGCAAGCTAAACTTCAAGAACAACTTTCTCCTGATGCCGAAGTTATTTTGGGACGTTTGCCAGAACGAATTAAAGCTGCTCTAATTGCGCGTGCTGCGAAAATTGAATATCCGATCGCCATTTCGATCGCCAATTTTCAAGGGCACAGAAGCATTAGGTTTCGTAGATTGCAAACCAGGACGCGGACAATAAAATCGAGAAGTCCCATGCGATGAAGTTTTTGATAAGGTGAAAGCCCGATCGCTAAAATGATGAATAGATGTTGCTGCCAAGATAACCATGACCACCATCACCCTCAACCTCTCTCCCGAACTCGAACACCAGATCCGCACTGAAGCATCTCGACAGGGCGTTGAACCCGATCGCTACATCCTCAACGCCCTGCAAGAACGCCTCCAGCCTAGACTTCCAATTACCCAACCTACTGAAGCCGACTTGCTGCAACAAATTAACATTGGCTTTAGTGCACAAACCTGGGAAGAATACCATGCCCTCATCGCCAAGCGTCATGCCGAAACCCTGACTCCCGATGAACACAAGCAACTGATCCAAATGAGCTCGCGCCTTGAACAACTCAACGTTACCCGCATTCAAGCCTTAATTCAACTCGCAACCTTCCGCAACCAACCTCTGACAGATCTGATGCAAACCCTGGGCTGCCTGCGGGTTCTTCCGTCTATGATAATAAGTAGTTAGAATCAAAAAAATGTATGCCAGTTGTAGCAGTTAAAACTTACATAGAGTATCGGAATGATGCCTATTGGGTTGAAGGAACTCGGATTTCTCTTGACTCGATCGCCTATGCTTTCTGTCAAGGATTATCGCCCGAAACTATTGTTCAGTCTTTCCCACTACTGACACTGGAACAGGTTTATGGGGCAATCGCCTTTTATCTAGCCAACCGCGCTGAAATCGACGCTTACTTAGCCGCCGAAGAAGCTGCATTTGATGCCATGCCTCAACCTCTACAAACCAGCGATCCAGCTTTGTACAACAAACTGATTGCAGCTAAAGCAGCAACACAGCAGGTGCAATCGTGAATGTGCGCTATCAAGCTGATGCTGACTTAAATCAGGCGATCGTCACAGGATTACTGCGACGAGAATCTACAATCGACTTTCAAACTGCTTTTGCTGCTGGGTTAGAAGGCGTTAAAGATTTAGAAGTGCTGGCAATTGCAGCACAGCAAAGACGTGTTCTTGTCAGCCACGATCGCAAAACAATGCCATCGGAATTTTCTGAGTTCATTACTACTAATCAGAGTGCTGGAGTCATTATTGTTTCCCGAAAAATACCGATGGAAGTTGTCATCGAAGAACTACTCTTGATTTGGGCAGCATCTAGTGCAGAGGAATGGGTCGATCGTATTGCTAAGCTACCCCTTTGATGCACACTAAAATGGATATTGAAAGCGTTAAGCTAGAAACAGACAACAGAGAGCCAACCTACGCAAAAGGTTAATATCAATGGTTGCGATCGCCCAAAAAACCCTTTCCTTCGAGGAATTTCTCAACTGGGATGACGACTCCGGCAGGTCATTTGAGCTAGTCAATAAAGTACATCTTGAACACTACCAAATTTTTCAATGTTTCAACTTCTGGCTGTTAGCGGGAAACTGCCGATTTCGGTTGCAGATTCTGGCAGAGGGGGGCGCAGACAAAGATAAACTAGCGGCCCTAACAGCGGAACTAGAGACACTGCCCAAAAAATGCGATCGTCCGAGAGTCCGCGGCGTGCCATGTCGTCTCCCAAAAGTGACGGAAATATTACAGCCATCAAGCAACAATCCCAAGTTATTAAATGCACAAAAGGAATTGACTGCCACTGCTTGACATAATCTCCCCAATCTCCATTTAACCAAGCCCAAGCTAACAGCCAGATAGTAGTTAGTAAAAGTACAATGCCTGTCCAGCGGGAGTCTGATATTTTGATCAACATATCTTTGCGGCCGGAAAATTGTGGCTGGGGCTGGCGGAGGAGTAAGTAGGGAATTAAGCCGATGATACCTGCCCCGTTGGAAGCGAGGAAAGCAGGCCCAGCGGATATATTTTGGGTTCTCTCATCAATGAATAGGAGGCAAGCGTAGACCATCGGCCAGACTCCCATGAGAGCGAATATAGTGACAAGGTAGGGGTTGATTCCTTCTAGCTGCAACTTGAGCATTTTTTCGATAACTGTTAACGTTCCGGGCTGATCGAGAGGAGCTAGCAGCAAGGTGTAGGCAATAAATGTTGCCCACAGCAACCCCAGAAACATTTTTGTTTTCATCAGATATAACGAGTAGTGGAAGCCGACTAAAGTAAATTATGGTAAAGTAGCCGCCGAGTTAGCGCCGTCTATCTTAGGTAATAAGCAGTTCGATTGGAACAGCGGCGGGAAACCCCGTTTTAGTTCGGGGATGAAATGCTCTACAGCAGCCGATCATTACTTTAGGCAGACGCAGGGGTCATGTCAGGAGAGATACATTTTAAAGAATCGGTTGTTTTTATTACAAAACCCCCCTTAGAAAAGGAGTTTCAGCAATGAACTTAATATCTGTAGAGGAACTCAAAGCACTGGTACAACAATCTCCTGGATTGTGCGTCTCAATTTATATGCCAGTGACTCAAGGAACAGAAATTCAACAAAACCCGATTCGGTTCAAAAATTTAATCAGAGAGGCTGAAGACAAAATTGTAGAGTACGGATTTGACAAAAAAGAAGCTGCCCAATTGCTAGAGCCAGTCCGAGCAGAAATTGACCAGGAAAACTTTTGGGAAAATCAAAGCAACCTGCTGGCGATTTTTGTCGGTTCGGGATTTTTCCGCTACTATACCTGTCCGGTGAATTTTGAGGAATTAGTGGTTGTGAGCGACAATTTTCACGTCAAACCGCTGATGCCTATGCTGACAGGAGATAATTTATTTTATGTTTTAGCTCTCAGTCAGAAGGAAGTGAGGCTGATTGAGTGTACGCCTTACAGTGCTAGGGAAGTTGAAGTTGAAAACTTGCCGAAAAGCCTTGAGGAGGCTCTGCAATATGACCCGACTGCTAAAGATGGTCAGTTTCGGATTGCTACTTCAAAAGGAGGCACTAATAATTCTTTTCAGCAGCCGGGAAGTTTTCACGGTCAAGGAAGTCCAGATCGAGATGAGCCCCAGCAGGAAATTTTGCAGTATTTCCACATAATTGATGGGGCGCTGCACAAATATTTGCACAATAAAAAAGCTCCTTTAGTGTTAGCTGGAGTTGAGTATTTGCTCCCGCTTTACCGAGAAGCCAATACCTACCCGCATTTATTTGAAGAAGGAATTACAGGCAATCAGAAACTTCTCAAGCCGGAAGAGTTGCGGGCCGAAGCTTTGCCGTTGGTAGAACCTTTGTTTTTGCAGGCTCAGTCAGAGGCGATCGCACAATACCACGATCTGACAGGAAGCGATAAAATTTCTGCTGATTTGAAAGAAGCTGTTTCGGCTGCTTATTTTGGACGAGTCGATCGACTATTTGTTGCTCTTGGCGTTCAGCAGTGGGGTACTTTTAATCCCGATACGAACGCGGTGCAAATCCACCCAGATGCAGAATTGGGCGACGAAGATTTGTTGAATGCGGCAGCAATTCAAACTATTCTCAATGGCGGAACTGTTTACGCGGTGCCACCGGAAAAAGTGCCGGACGAGGCGCCTTTAGCTGCTATTTTCCGCTATTAATTTACCAGGTTTAAAGCAATGGAATCGAGTTCAATGACAAATTCCGACAAACAAAACCAAAGTAGCAGCGGCGATACCGAACGCTGGGCATCTTTAATTGGTGGCGGGGCGCTGGTGCTTTTTGGTTTGTCGCAGCGTTCTTTGAGAGGTGCTTTGCTGGCGGTTGCGGGCGGCGGTTTAGCGGCTCGCGGGCTGGGGGTTGTGGAGGGTTTGCAGTCGGCCGCTGATCCGAATCAAAGCATTAAAGTTGAAAAGACGGTGACGATCGACAAACCGGCTGATGAATTGTACCGTTTGTGGCGCAATTTTGAAAATTTACCTCGGTTTATGAAGCATCTCAAACACGTTACGGTAATAGATGAAAAACGTTCTCACTGGATTGCCAGCGCGCCGATGGGCAATAGTGTGGAATGGGATGCAGAGATTGTCCGCGAAGAAGAAAATCGCTTAATTGCTTGGGCGTCTGTTGAAGGATCTGATGTTGACAATTCTGGTTTTGTGCGCTTTCAACCGGCATCTGCAGGACGCGGTACTGAGGTAAAAGTTGTCATCGAATACAACCCTCCGGGCGGTGCAATTGGTGCTGGTGCTGCTAAACTATTTGGCGAAGCTCCCGAACAGCAAATTGCCAATGATTTACGTCGCTTTAAGCAGTTGATGGAAGCTGGGGAAATAGCGACTACGGAAGGTCAACCTTCGGGCCGGAAGTAAGTATAGCACTTTTGGTGGTAAGCCCTTGTAGGGACAGGGCGAGTGTAGGGACTTAGGCCAAGCCCATAGGTGTTCAACTTAAGCTTTTTGTCCACCAGTCCTCCCGCCCACCCGTTAGTCCGCCAGGGAATGAATTCCCTGTCTCATAGCTAAAGTCCTCTCAAAGAGGACTGAAAAACTCATTAGTCGTCTTCAGACGACTTTAGCTTTGAGGCAGCCAGGGAATGAATTCCCTGTCTCATAGCTAAAGTCCTCTCAAAGAGGACTGAAAAACTCATTAGTCGTCTTCAGACGACTTTAGCTTTGAGGCAGGGGTTTCAACCCCTGTCGGACTGTCGGACTATCGGTTGTACGTTAAGTTGACACCTCTGGACTCTTGGAGTGTCCCTACGACACGAGCGATCGAGCGGGATGTCCTTGAGTACAAAACGTAGAGTTTGTGCTCTCAAGCTATTTGTTGTTTACCTGATTAATTGATGTCATCTCAAGTGGTTTTCGGAAATGCGGGCGCTGAAGGTGCAAGTCGGGGCGGTTGGTTTGCGGGTCACTTTATGACTCCTGAAGATGACCCGCGATCGACTTCTGTTTTAGAGGTAAAATGGGGCACTCACCCCGCCGGAGATTGTAGGACTCAGTGGGCGGTAAATGCGGAAGCCACAACGCTTTCTATCCTGGTAAAAGGGCGGTTTCGCCTGCAATTTCCAGAGCAAGAAATCTTGCTGTCTCGCGAAGGAGATTATGCTCTCTGGCTACCGGGAGTGCCTCATTATTGGTCGGCGGAGGAGGATTCGACGATCGTCACTGTGCGCTGGCCTTCTCTACCGGGAGATAGTTCTGGAGTTAAGAATTAACTGTAATTTCGGGAACCAAAACGCGGCCGCTAAAACCCGCGCGCTGGTAGCGATCGATCGCCTCGGATGCGATAACACCCGCTTTCCCACTCTCCACCAAGGCTACGCAAGCACCGCCAAAACCTCCGCCCGTCAGCCTTGCGCCGAACACTCCCGGAATTGACTGCAAGATTGCCGCCAGCGTGTCTACTGCCGGCACCGAAACTTCGTAGTCGTCGCGCTGACTGGCATGGGAAGCATTCATTAACTCGCCAAAACGTTTTGCTGGCAAAGATTTTACCGCTTCGAGTACGCGGTTGTTTTCCGTAACCACGTGGCGCGCTCGCCTTCTGAGGGGTTCCGGCAATACTTCGACAGCTTGGGGGTCGGCGATATCCCTGAGAGCCTTAACTCCCAATATCCGCGCGGATTCCTCACACTCGGCGCGCCGCTGGTTGTAGCCACTTCCTGCTGCTAGTTCGTGGCTTTCGCCACTGTCAATTATTAAAATTTCTGTGTTTGTGGGAAAAGGTATCGGGCGGCATTCGAGGCTGCGGGTGTCGATCAATAGCATGGTGTTGGTGTCTGCTAAACTCGATGCCATTTGATCCATGATGCCACAGTTCAAGCCGGCATATCGGATTTCGACTTGCTGTCCGATTTGAGCTAGGCGCACGTCGTCTAGGGGGAGGTTCAGTAGGGCGCGCACTCCTCTGAGGGTGGCTATTTCTAAAGCGGCGCTGCTGGACAAACCGGCTCCGATCGGCACAGTCGAGGTAATGTAGAGATTTATGGGCGGTATTTTGTATCCTTCTTTTTCTAAAAGTCTCAGGCAGCCACAGATATAACTGACGAATTTTTGCGGTATGGTATCGTCGTCTGAATAATTTATGAGTTCGTCATATTCTGCTGAATAAAAATGGTGTCGATCGTCACTGCTGAAGCCGATTTGTACTGTGGTGCGCTGGGGAATCGCAGTTGGAAGTACAAATCCATCGTTGTAGTCTGTGTGTTCGCCCAGCAGGTTTACTCTGCCGGGGGCGCTGGCTGTGGTTTTGGGTAATGTACCAAATACTCGTTGGAATTTCATTTTTGGGGAAGTGGTAATTGGTTCTTGGTTATTTGTTATTGGTTATTTGTTATTGGTTATTTGAAAAAACCGCTATCCGTGCCTCCGTGACTTACGTGTTGTCCTGTTGGTAATTGGGAAGAAATAAATTTATTTTTTATCGTTTGTCCTTATTATAGTGCCCAAGTTTTTTGGTTAATTCAACCCCTGTTAACAAAAATAAACATCACCGTAGGTTGGGAAGAGATATTGAGCTGTGATAGAATGACAGGCTAAGATTTCTCCAAAAATTCAAAAAATGCGATCGACCAGACCCCGAAAACAGTTTGCTCAACATTGGCTCAAAAGCGAGAAAGCCTTAGATAAGATTGTGAAAGCGGCTTCTTTGGATCAGGATCGCGTCCTGGAAATTGGGCCGGGCACGGGGATTTTGACTCGACGCTTGCTGCCTGCGGCTGAGTCTGTTGTTGCTGTGGAGATCGATCGAGATTTGTGTCTCAAGCTAGCCAAACAACTCGGCAAAACCGACAATTTTTTACTGCTACAAGGCGACATCCTGGAAATGGACTTAGAGGCTGAACTAACGGCCTTTCCCAAATTCCAAAATCCCAATAAAGTTGTTGCCAATATTCCTTATAATATTACCGGCCCGATCCTGCAAAAACTGCTGGGAACGATATCTGTTCCTGCGGCTAAACCCTTCGATGCGATCGTGCTGTTAGTGCAGAAAGAAGTGGCCCAAAGGCTTTACGCTAAACCGGGTTCGACAGCTTTTGGCGCGCTGTCAGTGCGAGTGCAGTATTTAGCAGAATGCGAGTTAATTTGCGATGTGCCGTCTAAAGACTTTTTTCCGCCGCCAAAAGTCGATTCCGCCGTGGTGCGGCTGCTTCCCAGACAGATAGAAACTGTGGCGGTTAATCCGCGCTATTTGGAGAATTTAGTTAAGTTGGGATTTGGTAGCAAGCGCAAGATGCTGCGAAATAATTTGAAAGGGGCTGTGGATTTAGATAAACTCGTTCAATTGCTAGAAGAGTTACAGATAAATCCTCAATCTCGCGCTGAAGATTTAAGCGTGGATCAATGGGTAAGTTTGAGTAATAATATTATGTGCGATGTGTGAAATTCAGGATTGTGTTAGATACCAGAATTATTAAATAATTCGGATATCGGGGTGTTTTTTTATCCGGGCTTTTCGCTGTGACTCCTAACAGTTTAATTTAGGTTTTATGGGGATTTTTAAAGGTTTATTGCAGCCTCATGGGAATTTTTATAATAAATTCTACACCTTGCCCCGGTGCAGAAATACAGTGCAATTCGCCTTTATGTCTTACTGTGATAATTTGATAGCCAATCGATAAACCCAATCCCGTGCCTTTACCTACTGGTTTAGTGGTAAAAAATGGATTAAATAACTGGTTCCTCACCGATTCTGTTATTTCTGGCCCGTTGTTGCTAATTCGGATTTCTACCACTTGACTCTCTAAAACTTTGGTAGAAATTTTGATGAGGCGACGATCAGCTTCATTGGCTGCAATCCCCTCGCTGTGACTGTCTTCTTCTAAAGCATCAATAGCATTAGCCAGGATATTCATAAACACTTGATTTAGCTGTCCCGGATAGCACTCTATTTGGGGTAAATTGCCATATTCTTTGATAACTTGAATTTTCGCCAAACCGGGCTTAGCATTCAATCTGCTTTGCAAAATCATCAGTGTGCTGTCAATTCCTTCGTGAACGTCGGCTAATTTCATTTCTGCTTCGTCATGGCGCGAAAAAATTCGCAGCGACTTGACAATACCGAGAATGCGCTCTGCCCCGTTTTTCATAGAAATTAATATTTTTGGTAGGTCATAGATAATAAAATCTAAATCTACAGACTGGAGTTTTTCTCTAAGTGTGGGTAAGGGATTCGGATACTGCTCTTGATAGATATTCACCAATTCTAGCAAACTATCGGCATACTCGCGAGCGTGAGTAACATTCGCGTAAATAAAGTTAATCGGATTGTTGATTTCATGAGCAACCCCAGCGACTAATTGCCCCAAAGATGACATTTTTTCGCTTTGAATTAGCTTTGATTGAGCCTGCTGCAATTCAGACAAGGCTTGTTCGAGCTGTTGAGTTTGAGACTTTAACTCTGCGGTGCGTTCCTCAACTCTAATTTCTAATTCTTCTTTAGATTTTTTTAGTGCAGCTTCTGCTAATTGCCGCTCGACAATTTCCGATGCTAGGAGTCGGTTGGTCAATTCTAACTGTTGAGTTTGAGACTTTAACTCTGCGGTGCGTTCCTCAACTCTAATTTCTAATTCTTCTTTGGCTTTTTTTAGTGCAGCTTCTGCTAATTGGCGATCGACAATTTCAGCTTCTAGGAGTCGGTTGGCGGATTCTAACTGTGCGGGACTGGGAAGTGCTAGGGCTTGAGGCATTAAGTCTACCAAAAGTATGGCTGTAGCAAAGGAAATAAGGGCAGTAATTGCTTTCATTGTTCCTGAAAGCCAATAGGTAGGATGCCAAAGTGTCCAGAGTTCAAATATGTGAGTGATGCCACAGGCGACGATAAAGGTTCCAAACAGGGCAAAGATCCAATTAAATGGCAAATCTTCGCGTTTGGAAATAAAATAAACCAATGTAATCGGGATGGAAAAATACGCGAGTGCAATTATAGAATCTGAGGCAAGGTGAAGCCAGACTAACGGGGTATGCCAGAGATAGCAGTGGCCGTGAGGAATAAATGGCCCGGAACTAAAAAAAGTTTTCCACATTTCCTGCATAATATTTCCTTTGAGTTGTGAGAAAATGGACTCGGACTGGTGCCAATTAATTGCAACCAGGGGTTTCTTTCACCTGCGGCTTAATCACCTATGCGTTCATATTCTCTGCTAGCTTCCGCAAAAATCAATCTGTATCTGGAAATCATAGGCGATCGCCCCGACGGATATCACGAACTGGCGATGGTACTTCAAAGTATAGATTTAGCCGATCGAATTGACTTACGCGCGATCGGTACGGACACGATTCGCGTGCGCTGCGATCACCCGCAAGTCCCTCCTGACAAGAATAACCTGGCCTACCGGGCGGCGGATTTGTTGGCGAAGCAATTCCCCGATGCTTTGGCGAAATACGGCGGAGTCGAGATTGCCATTCACAAGCAGATTCCAGTGGCGGCGGGGCTTGCCGGCGGTTCGGCCAATGCGGCCGCGGTTTTAGTCGGGATGGATTTGCTGTGGCAATTGGGACTTACTCAGTCGGAGTTGCAAGAGTTGGGGGGAACTTTGGGTTCGGATGTGCCTTTTTGCATTGCTGGAGGTACGGCTTTGGCAACTGGTCGCGGAGATAAACTGTCGCCGCTGCCTGATTTGGGGGGCTTTTCTGTGGTGTTGGCCAAGTACCGCAATCTCAGTATTTCTACTGCATGGTCGTATCAAACTTATCGCCAGCAGTTCAGTAGTTCCTATTGTGCAGCGGAAGATTTGGTGTGTCGCCGGCAACGGCTGCATTCGGGCCCGATGGTGGGGGCGATCGCCCAAAAAGATCGATCGAAAATTGGTCAATTGCTGCACAACGATTTAGAAAAAGTTGCTTTGCCTGTGTACCCGCAGGTGTTGCAGTTGCGGCAGGCTTTTGAGTCGGCGGGGGCTTTGGGAACGATGATGTCGGGTTCCGGGCCAACGGTGTTTGCGCTGGCCGAGTCTTCAGAGCAGGCTCAGCAAGTTATGGAACGGGTTAAAAGTGCGATCGCTTCTCCAGATTTGGATTTTTGGGTAGCACAGTTTAGCAATACTGGAATTCAGATTTTTTCGGAGGGAAACGAGACGAAACCGCCGATTTCGAGGGTGTAACTCGAAGAGGGTGCGATCGCGATCGCCCGTTAAACCTGTCTAACAGGCGAGGGTCAAGATTAATCTAACTTTTCGCAGAGTCTATTGAGATCGAAGAACTGATAATATGTCATGCAACAGGGATTTTAGTTTTGGTGAATTAACCAGAAATCTAAAATCTAAAATCTAAAATCTAAAATCGCCATGACTGATTTAACTAATCCAAATTCTACTTCTAAACCTCTGAGTTCGGCTGGAGATGCAACCTCTGCATCTTCCACGCCGCCGACGATTTTGCGGTGCGTGATGGGTTCGCTGATCGCGGGTGGCTTTGCGGCGGCTTTGTACGCGCTAACTTTGTCTATAGTCCAAACTTTTGCAAATTCCCCCATTCATTCTGACAATGTGACTGCGATTAACATTGGCGCGGCTGTGCGAACTTTAGTCATGGGGATTGTGGCTTTGGGTGCGGGTGTTTTTGCTTTTGCATCTTTGGGTTTGATGCTGCTGGCTGTGCAACTTTTGATTCAAAAGTTGGTGAAAAAACCCACAGGTTGAAGTCTACAGGTTGAAACCATCGGGATACACAAATTCTCCTCCGCAAGGCAAAGACTGAATAGTAAGATCGAAGCAATGGAATTATTTACGATCGGACACTCCAATCTGAGTATTGAAGCGTTTGTTTTGCTGCTGCAACAACACGGAATTACGGCGGTTGCGGACGTGCGGTCGCATCCTTTTAGCCGCTATTTACCTCATTTTAATAAATCCGAAATTAAAGCTTCTCTGTCAAGTGTCGGCATTCAATATGTTTTTTTAGGCAAAGAGTTGGGCGCGAGACCAGAGGATTTAAGCTGTTACGATACTAGCGGTAAAGCTTTATACGATCGCATAGCAGCAACTCCTCTATTTTCCGAAGGAATTCAGCGCTTGATCCAAGGCGCAGCAAATTATAAAATCTGTTTAATGTGTGCGGAAAAAGACCCGATTACTTGTCATCGGACTATTTTAGTTTGCCAGAAACTCAGAGAATTTAATTTACAAATTCATCACATTCTTTCCGATGGCAATTTAGAATCGCACCAGCATTTAGAAGAAAGACTTTTGAGCAAGTTTAACAAAGGCAAAAAAAATAATGAGCCAATTCAGCTAAGCTTGTTTGAATTAGAGCCTCAAGTTAAACAGGAAATAGTAGATTTAGAAACAGCTTATTATCGTCACGGATTGGAAATCGCTTATGTCACAAAAGAAAGCCATTAATTTATTTACAATTGGTTTTACTCAAAAAAGCGCCGAGCAGTTTTTTGATACTTTGATGAAAGCGGGAGTCCGCAGGGTGATAGATACGCGGCTGAATAATGTATCGCAGTTGGCTGGTTTTGCTAAGCGAAAAGATTTAGAATATTTTCTGCGAACCATTGGTAATATTGAGTATGTTCACATTCTGGATTTAGCGCCGACTCAAGATATTTTGGATGATTATAAAAAGAAAAAGGGAGATTGGGAGGTTTATGAACAGAAGTTTTTGGGCTTAATGGGCGATAGACAAATTGAACACAAGGTTTCATCGGATATTTTAGACTGCGGGTGTCTGCTTTGTAGCGAACCAAAACCTCATAATTGTCACCGCCGCTTAGTTGCTGAATATCTCAGCGAGAAGTGGAAAAATGTCACAATTAATCATCTTTGATATTTAGTAAGGTGCGTCAGATCGGAGATTTTCAATCATCGCCCTAGAACTTCGTCTGACGCACCCTACCACTAATCTAAAATCTAAAATCTAAAATCTAAAATCGAATGACTCGGATAATTTGTCTCGCTAATTCCTGGAAACGCGGCGACAGGTGCATCGCCGGAATTAATGAACTTCAAGGTAAGTGGGTGCGTCCGGTTTCCGACTTACCAGATGGCCAAATTCCTAAAGAAATGCGGCAGATAAATAGACTTGAACCCGCGTTGTTAGATGTTCTAGAAATTCCTCTGGCAAAGACGGGGCCGGACTTTGGCTTTGAGTGTGAAAATCTTTCTGTTTTACCGGGAAAATGGCGGCAAGTAGGGAAAGTTCCGCCAGCATATTTGCTGAAATATTGCCAGAGTCAAGAATATATTTTGCACAACGATTTGCGATATGTTACGGTGGCATATATGCAGTCTTTGCCAATGTGCGATCGCTTAACTTTGCAATTAGTCAAAGCAGTAAGATTTACGGTAAAAAAGCTAAGTCAAAGATTTGAAGGTGGTAATAAATGGGAAGGATCTCTTGTCACGCAGCAGGGTCAAAGATTGACTGCAACAATTACCGATCCAGTGTTTATTAGAAAGTTAGAATTGGGGTATCGACCGCAAAAAGCTTGTTTGGTAACAGTGAGTTTGAGTATGCCTTGGCGGCCCGATGATTGGGAGGGAGATGACCCTTGTTGGAAGTTGATTGCGGGTGTGGTAGAGTTGCCGGAAGATGTTGTTGAGGATGAAATTTAGTTTTGATCAAAATGGGCGATCGATTATTTATTTCTTTTTATTTACCGCAAAAACTCTGTTCGTGCTATAATTCTGCGGGACTGTAGCAGGAAGGGGTGCTTTTTAATGAAAGCAGAATTTTATTTTGACTGTCACAAATATATTTGCAGTTTAGTTCAAGTAGATTTTGTCAAAGAATTAAAAATAAAAAATCATCAAGGTTTTGTTTTGGCTGTTAAGCAAGGACAAAAGATTGGACTTTTGGGAAAAAGTCGCCATAATGCTAAACAAGTTGATGTATCTAAGCCGCATTTTTATAATGTAATTAAAGCGGCTATGAGCGCTTTGGAATTAGAAACTAAAAATGAGGTGATATTAGAGAGAAATCGAACTCTTGCTGATGCCGAAGAAATGATTCAGCAGCAAAACCGAGAAATTCGGGTTCTCAACGAACAGCTAAGAATACTTGCAGAGCGAGTTGAAGAGTTGTTAGCCTCACAGCAGCCGCTACCAATGGAGATCGTAGATAATCAAATCATAGAAAGTGAAGTTAGTCAAGAAGTAGATGACTGTTCAGCGTCAGAGGCAGATTTATCGACCCCGGAAACAGAGAATGAAAGCCGAGAAACTGAAATTAGTCAGAACATAAAACAATTAGCAGTCCAGCTAATAGAACATCAACCGCAGTCGTCGGAATTTGAGGAAGTTGAAGAGGCTGAAATCAGTGGCATTAATGATGAAGAGGAAATTGTCGATTCCCAAGTCGGAGAACCGGAAGAAGACTGCATAGAAGTCAAACTTCCAGTAGGCGATCGTCAAATTAAGCAATTGCCTAAAAGAGCTTCTAACAGAAAGATGAGAAAGAAATATTGATGCTTTAGTTACTGAATCATCTTGTCACTATTCAACGTAAAATGCTCTTCTTTTAGATCCCCGACTTCTTTAAAAAGTCGGGGCTCTGTGTATGCTGTTTTTTCTGTGGGCTTACTTATCAATCTTTTCATGAAAACAACTGAGAGCAATAATTCCCTGGATTCGAGATCAAATTGTTTAATATTCCTAACTGTTGAAACACGGGAGAAGACAAGCTGATAGGTAATGCAACTGGCCCGCAGGTAATGCTGTTGTCTTTGATATACACAATTCCGAAATAAGATTGAACGCCTAATTGTTTAGACAAAGCTACTTGAACAGCCAGCGGATTGTTATTATAAATGGCAAGTTTTATCCCGTATAAATAATTGTTTGTTTCTGCCACGGAAAAGCCAACAGATTTCAAAATACCAGCCGCCGAACTCGGTGTTTCCGGCTGTGGAAATGAGATCGTCCCGAAAGAGTTCGTAAATCCCGATCCTTCTAAATATTGTGCAGTTTGATGTTTGTTCAGATAACTAATATATTGTGTAGCTTCACTTTCTTTAGCTTTGCTGATTAATCTGAAGAAAGTAGGTAAAGCAATAGCTGATAATATCCCAATGATAAATATCACAACCAACAATTCAATCAAAGTAAAGCCGTGGGAGGCATTATGACTTTTTTGTACTCGTAAATAGCGTTTATGGTGACAGACATATAGCAACAATTTTTGAGTAAATACAGACATTAATACCTCCTAAAAATCAACTAGCAGTAAAATAATTACTCGCCCTTAAGTATTCCCTTGCAATCCTCGCCAAGTCTTGGGAAACTCAGCTTGATTCTGATAGATAACAGGCAACCAGCTAGCACCGGGAATTTCCCGATCCCAACGCTGTTTGAGTTTTTCTCGTGCTTCCCGCACGGAAACATAAAAAGAATTGCCGCCAGCAAAAGCTTTGAGAAAAACTTTCAGAAACTCCTGGGCGATTAAATCCGGCACCGGTTCACGCATCACGATAATTTGAGGGATATCTAAATCAGCTAATTGCTTACCCAAGCCTAAGCCATCGCAAGAGTTAAAAATTGCTATTTCCAAACCGTGTTTAATAGCTATTTTCAAGGAATCTTTTAGCTGTTCTACAGTTAACTTATCTGTTTTATTGATACAAATCACCCCCGTACTGCCATCTACTTCGCTCTGACTGTGACCCGAAAAACACAAAATATCCCAGCCTATTTCATCGGTGAGATATTCCTTAAGTTTCTGGTAATTTGGTTCTACCAAAAATATGGTTTCTGCTTCTGACAAATTCTCCAATATCTGCCTGTCTTTATCGACATTGATTTCTGTACTGTCGCCCAAAATTGCCAAAATTCTTACTTTTTTTCTGGGTCGTACTGATTTTTTTACTCTGTTAGATTCCTTGCGACTTAAAGCTACTTCTGGTTGACAGTAAGCATTAAAAAATTTCCATTGATGCCAGGGGAGTTTTCGCAGTAAGTTATCTTCTGTTTGGATGATGACCCGCACTTCGTCAGTGCTGTTTAACTTGTCCTGTAATCCCTGCTTGATTGAGAAAAATTGTTCGGATTCTAGCCACTTATTTACATCTATTTCTACTTCTTCAGCTAAGGTTTTTAGCTCCTGTATGGAACAGTGAGTGATACCGGGTTTTATTTTTATGGCACGGTTTTTTCGCCGATGGTTTTGAATGTTATACATTTCTTGCCACTGTTGATAATGTTGGAAAATTATTGGTTGGGGTGGTAATTTGCCTTCTAATTTTATTGCTAAGCGCTGGCGATCGCACCAAATCTCAACTGTTACGTCAAACCCTTGTTTCAAGTCGCCGCTAGCCAAGTTTAAGATGACTACTTGTTCAGACAACGGTCTGACTATATCCTCCATTACTGACAGCAAGTATTGGCGTTGTTCTGCTGAGTTTTGCAGGGCGGGCGCTTCTGTTCCTAGCACTTGTAGCGCTTCTTGATAGAAACTATTGAAATCATTGTTAATTTGTGCTTTGTCGGTTTCAGGAGGTACGGCGAGTTTAATGACAATTCCATTGCCTTTATTTTCAATACTTTGAATATTGAGTTTTATGCCAGGATTTTTTCGTTGCACCTGTTGGAAAGATTCCATGAAAGCTTTCCAGTCAACACCGTACTTAAAAATCAAGTCAACTGTATTTACAACTTCTGCAAAAAAAGTGGTAAATTCTCCTGGTTGATAGTTGTCGTTACCGCTGGGACGGCGTTCGCGATCGTCCGTTCCCGGCTTCGGTTCTTCTAGCAAATAAACATACTTACAATCTACCCATTCGAGTTGGGTAGTGCTGTCAATATTCCAGGTTCCTAAACCGCAAACACCAGTCATTTTGGCATTGCTAAAATCAGTGCCGATCGCCTGAACTTGACTAAATATTGCATATTCTAAATTAGCTGCTTCCAAAGTCGCTTGACTGAGGTCTGCTGTTTGAAGTTGGGCATAGCTGAGGTCTGCACCTATCAGGTTTGCTCCTCTCAAATCCATGCCTTGATAAGATTTGTGATAGCCGTTGCTGGTGACAAGCAACTCTCGCACTGCAGGATTAATTAATATTGTCTCGTCCACTATTGCCCAGTCGAGAAAACGAGCGTGATGCCACATAGTTCGGTGGATAGTAGCAAATCTAAAATCGGTGTTTTTGAGGGTGGCGTAGCTGAAGTTAGTATTGGCTAATTGAGCGCCGCAAAAGCTGGTGCCGCCAGCCGCACCAATGACGATCGCTAACTGGCGAATTACGGCGTATTTATCATCTTCGGCTAAAACTCTCTGAGCAATGTGAGTTCCTAATAATACCAAAGCTACAGCTAAAATGACAGCTCCAGCGATCGCCGCAATAACTACAGGCGCATCGGGAAATTCTTGCACACATTTTTTTAGGAAATCATAGCATTTATTGTTTGTGTTGTCAACTACTCCAGCTTGGATTAACACGGATGCTTTTAAATATCTCAACGAATTTCTGGCAATAATTCCGGTGGCGATCGCACTTATAGCCAGAGCTTCAAATAAAGCCAAAGCTGCAATCGCCCTCCCCAGAACAACTTCAGCCAATGTTAGGGCTAAAGGAAGAGCGACAATGGCGATCGTAGTTGCAACGACAGCCGCAGTTAAAGTCACAATTAAAAACGGAATATCGTTAGCCTTCGTTTCGCCAGACAAGGCACTCATTAAGGCACCAGTTCTAAAAGACCTTAACCAGGAAAGTATTGGATGTTTATCATTCGAGAACGCAGATAAAAAACCAATTAAAGGTACAAAAACAGCAGCCGCAATACCTAAATAATCCAAAGCTTTTTGTATCCCTTGGCGAATCATGGTAGTCAACAGAATAGCATTGACGAATAAGATGATTGCAGTTGGCAGAAAACCGATATGCTGGGTTGTTTTGGGAATGAGAGATTTGAAGGTATTATCAACAGCAATTACAGCAGCTATTCCTGATATAGCCGAGAGCAGTGCTACAATTATGAAGATTTTGATTTGCGATTTTCTAGCTAGTCCGCACTGAGCGTGATTGAAATTAGCCTCATCGAGAATTGCATTGGTAAAATCTGCACCTCTGATATCTGCATTGGAGAAATCTGTATTAGTCAGATCAAGGCCTTTGAAAGAACAACCTTGGAGATTTTGACCGCGAAAGTTTTGAAATGTTAATGATGACATAGGGGAGTTCGGCAACGGATTTTGTAACGGATGTAACGGATGTTTCTGGTTTATCGTTTTCTCGTTTCCAGGCTATGTCCATTGGTGACAACTTAAGACTGGAATTCATAATAAATGTCGCTTTGATGCGAAGTCTAGATCCCCCTAAATCCCCCTTAAGAAGGGGGACTTTGAGCGATTTCCGGTTCCCCCCTTATTAAGGGGGGTTAGGGGGGATCAGATTTCGATACAAACAAGAGAGACTATCAGTTTAACGTTAACTTGTCACCAATAGACAGAGCCTAGTAACGAGGAATCAGGAACCAATAAAAATGGCTTAGACGCTCTACATAACGCCGACCGGATACAATTACAAACGAAAAGATTGCTTCACATTTACATCTCCCAGTCCTACAGTAATGCTGAACAATTCTCTTAAGTCTGAACAAAATTCAAAATTAAGAAAGTTGTCAGCCTCTCTCGATTCAGCCTTGAAAATCACTTCTTCTGACTCATCCATCAGCATCAATTTCAACCCAGGAGGCAAATAAGTTTGATTTCCCATGGGATACACTCGCACCTGAATATCCACTTCTGAATCCGGTTCTGGGGGCAGCGTGACTACCAGTGCCACGGACTGTTCTCCTAATTGCATTCCCAAATCAATTTTCTGGCCGCGATCGATGGGTAATGCGTTGTTGCTTCTAAAAGAGCGAAGTTGCAATTGTTTGGGATTTAATAGATCGTCAATTAGTTGCCATCCCGCATCAAAAATTTCATCGAACCAGTTCATCAAATTAACTGGTTTCAGTTGTTTGATTCGATTCATGTAGACGAGCAAATCTTCGAGGGAATTCATTTCATCCAGAGGGACTTCTTTAGCTACTGTTCTGGTAAATCCTAACAGCGTTGCTTGTTTCAAAGATTGGTCTAACTGTACGGCTACATAACCAATTCTGTCTCCCCAAGCATCGTAGGGAATCTGACAAGCGTCGGCATCTGGCAAGACGGGACGGCATTCTATTTTTCCTATTTGTTTAACATCTAAATCTGCTACATCCATAAGTTTCAGCATTAACGGATTGCGACTATCGCTAACCGGCCAATCTGTCTCAAATCCCATGCAGCGAAGGTAAAAATCTACTGCATACACTGCGAGGGTATTGAGATAAACTTGTTTGAATTTTTTCGGACTGGATTGTTTGCCGCACTGTTGGGCGATTTCGTGGGCTTCAAAAGATAATGGCACTGTGAAAGTTATTGGTTCAATCATTTTACTCATCATTAATTTCTCCGCTTCCGCTCAATTCCTACTGTAATTTATTACGAATGTAATCTGAAAATTTCCGCAGATTTCGGTCGTAAAAACTTTGGAGTGTTGAAATTATATTTTTTTTTCCAAATCTTTGAGATATAGTCTCCCATTTTTCATCATCTAACCTAGCTAAAGCTATGACTTGCCAAGTGATATCGGGACGACCTCTGATAGTTTTATTTCGGAAAAGATGATCTGGATCTTCTTCTATTAATTTCCGTAGTCTTTCGGTATCTTCCATAATTTCCAGTCGTGGATAATTTTGTTGATAAATCTCCCATTCTTTCTGTTCAAATTTGTCTAATTCATCTACCGATAAACCTTGAGTTATTCTTTCTCTTCTTCTATATCGATCGCACACATCTTGAAATCTAAAATTAAAGAAATGATTCACCCAAGCCATTACCGGTTTTTGTGAATCATAGGTGTCAATTTTTTGACAGATATGCTCAACTATTTTCAACCGGGCTTCGCTGTAAATGTCTTCATAAAGATGACGGAGGTTGTCGTCATTTATGGGGGGACGAGTAAGTCTGTTATGACGGTAAATTTGGTCTATCAATTTGGTTAATGCTATCTGTCGCTCTTGGCTTCCGGCTGGGTGCTGTTGAGCTTCTAGGGCTAGCTGTCGAAGTATTTCGTCCATCGGGCTCTCCTCACTCCTCTGGGCATTTTTGTGCAGTCTGGTGGAACTTCTATTTATATTTCGGATATCGTCGGAAGTTTTTACGCATTTCTGGGGCAATTGTTACAAAAATTTACGTTTTAGGGGTTTTGGACAAAAGTTTTGAGGTTTGCGGAAAAAGTTTGGCTGGATTTCGTAAGTAAGAATAAGGGGGCGATTTCCTGGGGTATGGCTTTGCTGGCGCGGGCTTTTGGGGGAAAGGGCGATCGTCCTCCGCAACTATTGTTCTTTTGATTCAAGGGCGATCGGGTTCTATGTATTTTATTCAAACTGGGGTAAAACTAATGCCATCAATTTCAAATTGGGTTGTCCGAGGAATTTTCTGGAGCTTAGGAGTAGGATTGAGTTTGGGAATAGCTGCACCGGGATTAGCTGCAAAAACGGTGACTATTCTGGATGGAACAAATCCTGTAGAAGTTGCTGACTTAGAAAAATTGGCAAACACAGGCAATATATCCCTTAGTTTACAGGATTGGGCAGAGGTTTTATCAAAAGCCACTAACAAAAATGGCGAATCGATATCACTGGTACTGCGAAAACAACTAAACCAAATCATCAGCCTCGATCCAAACGATCCACAATCAGCGGCTAAGTTACCAGACAAACTAAAAAAGTTTTTGCAATTGTTGCAACCTGGTATCACAGATGTAGAAATACAAGAAGTTGTGACATTGATCGCTCAGAAGGCTAATAACCTGACTGTCATGGATTTGTTAACAAAATTGCCAGTAGATAACTTGACAGCAGGCAATTTTATTGATGCGCTCAAAAAAATGCCTCCTCCTCCGAAGACAGCATCGACAACAAATATTCTTTACATGAATTCAACTCGCGGCCTTGGTACCGGAAATTTAGGAGATTTTCGCGGGGCGATCGCTAATACCTTAGAAAATTATCAAAACGGAACAGTATTCGATGTTGATTTCGTTCAGACTCAGGTTCCTGGCCGCCTCGGATTATCGCTCAACTCTAAGCCTGTTGGGTTTTACAACCAGATTTGGTTCGACACGAGTATCTATCAAACATCGATTCTCAACACAGTAGATTTTGGCGCGATTAATGCTTGGGCGGCCAACAAGCAGCCAGAATTCATTCTAGACAGCTCTTTCGCTTTCCGCAACAAAGAAACTACGACCCTCACTCCTTCAGCGACAGCAGCAACAATCAACCAAGCTTTAGCTCTTAAAAATGCAGGAGGCGGTATTCTAATTGGTACTGATCATAATGATTTCGCTTACACGGCAAACCAAATTTTGACCAACTTCGGCTTCGATGGTTTGTTTACCGGTGCTGAGAATATCAGCGCTAACGGTTCTTTTGTTGGAGATTTAATGCTGAATCCTCAGCCTGTAGGGTCTGACTTTTTTGCCAATAATTTGCAGGGACTTTCGACATCGAATGTTCCTGTTGGGACGCATATTCTCAATGCGAATGGTGGCGATCGAACTATCAAAATTATCGAAAACCTATTTTCATATAGTCCTAATAAAGTTACCCATGTCGGTGCTAGTTTCGATACAGGAAACAACACTACTCCGATTGATAACCCGGAGTCAGTTCCCGAACCAACTACTGTGTTGGGTACTTTAGCTTTTGGTGCTGTCGTTACCCGCTGGCGGATGAAGCACAAACAGCAACAAAAAGTTTGGAATTCAACCGTTGCTTAATCTGAGATATTGCACTTCGTTGTAGTCCGTCGGGAGTTTAAAGTTTCGCCTCATAGCGAAAGTCCGGCGGGGGTTTAAACCCCCGCCTCATAGCGAAAGTCCTCTAAAGAGGACTGAAGAATTAATTAGATATTTCCTATAAAAATATCTATTATTCTGATCGCGTTCAGGTGAAAACAGAAATTATACCCTTGTCTATTAGTCCTATGCAAGAGGACTTTAGCTATGAGCCAGGGAATTAATTCCCTGGCGGTCTTTCGGGTGAAGTCGAGACTAATAAATATCTGGCAATCGCCCGTTTCCAAAAAAAGTTTCCAGATTTGCGTAAAAAGTTGGGCTGGATTCCGTAAGTAATAACAAGAGGCCGATCGCACTTTTAGACAAACGGGCGATCGATTTCAGTTAATTGTATCACTTTTAATTCAATCCTAGACTAGGAGTGCAATCTCAATGGCTACCACAAATGAAGTTTCCAGCAACCTTCTGCTAACCGATGTTTTGACAACTGACACTTTACCGGGAAGTGCGGCCAAAACTCCCATCCTCAACCCTTTAAGCAACAGCAACAGTCAAAATATCGGCGGCAGTGCTTTGATAGCTGACAGCAAAACTCAGCCAGTTATTGAACCCGAAAAGCTATCCAGTCCGACTGACACGCTTAACTCAAAAAATGCGATCGCCGATACAAATAGCAAAAAATCAGATGATTCATTAATTGTTACCGACACTCTCAAAAGCGGTTTAAGCGAGTCAGCAAGCAGCAGCAGTAGTGTTCGCGACACCTTATCCGGTTCCCCGTCAGGTACAGATGTCAAAGATACGCTGACTGGAATCAGCAACGATGCACCGTTAAGTGCAATTAAAGATGACACTATTACAGCAGCCGATTCTTTGACTAATCCTCAGAGTGCGGAACAAGTAGCATCAGATAAAACTCCCGATACGTTAGCTGAAAAAGAAAGCAAGCCAGAAATAGCGAGCGCCCAAAATACTTCTGTCTCAGAACCAAAAGCAACAACAAGTTCAGAAGCGATTAAACCAGATAACTCGCCAGCAGAAAAACCTGCCGCTACAGCCGCCGATACCAGCCAAGACAGCAACAAAACACCCGAAAAACCTGCCACTACAGCCGCCGATACCAGCCAAGACAGCAACCAAGAACAATCTCCAACTAACAGCACAGACAACAACAAACAATCTACAGACAATACAGAAGTCGTCGCAGTTGGAACACCAAAAGAATTAAGTCCAACCGTTCCTACATCAGATCCAGTAGCCGATAATTCCTTTACATCCGGGAAATTTGTTGTTGACTCTACAGGTCAAGTCGGCATTGATTTCTTATTGGACGGCGGTTTGTATAAGGGTCAATTAGCTATTATCAGTCTCAAAGGAATGGAGAAGTTTCCTCCCGGTTCGGAAGAGTTTCTCAAAGAAGCGGCTTCGAGAGCACTTAGCAATTCTGCAAATGGTCATGTAGTTATTAATGACTTGAGTGAAGGTGCAAAATTTACGGGGAATTTACTCGAAGGCAATTATAACGATGGAGTTTACTTAGGACTTAAGACTTTTGCGATGACTCCGGGGGAGGAATTCGGGGTGATGTTAGTGCCTAATGGGACTGTACAAGAGGTACTTAACAATCCGGCGATAGGAGGAGACAAACGTCCTTTATTCTCGATGGTGACAGCGAATCCTGCTGAGGGATTTCATGTGGGTCAAATTGCCGATGTAACGGGTAGCGGCAAGACTTTTACAATGGAGGATATGCGAGTCGATTTAGGGAGCGATCGCGATTACAATGACTTCGTATTTCAGGTGCGGGGTGCAACGGGTCAAGCTGTGAATTTAGATAGCGTGATTAATGCCGATAAAGATTGGCGAAAAACGGATATGGGTCAGGCTTTGATTGCTTATGCTAAGCCCTACGTTGAACTGAAGGTAGAACCAAAAGAAGAGGATGTAAAAGCTGTAAATAATACTGGATCTGGTTCAGTTTTAGATGTGCCGATTTCCGATACTGCAAGTGCTTCAAATGAGAAGGTGACTCCTGCAACTAATACTGAGTCTGTATCGAAAACCGAGGTTGCTACTTCAGATAAGGCTGTTATTTCTGAGGTGAAGGTTGAGGAGGACAAAAAGGCGATCGTAACTCCTGTTTCTACTTTTACTAACGATGCGGTGACTTCCGATAAGGATGTTATTTCTGAG